>NZ_JBHXJQ010000007.1:0-22754 GCF_042722305.1 Microbacterium sp. NPDC058389 | reverse complement strand
CCCCTCCACCGACAGCGCGAATGAGAAATGGGGTGCGATGGGCGTCATCACCGACAACCTCGACCTGTGGGGCGAAGCGATCGTCGGCACGTTGGTGCTGTTCTTCGGGGGCGGACTGATCGCGCTGGTGCTCGGCTTCATCGTGGGCGCCATGCGGGTCTCTCCGATCCCGATCGCTCGGTCCGTCGGCGCCGTGTACGTCAACTGGATCCGCAACACCCCGCTCACGCTCGTGATGTTCTTCTTCGCGTTCTGTCTGCCGATCCTGCTCCAGCAGCGCGTCTCGCCCATCGTGCTGGCCACCGCCGCGCTCGGCATCTACACCGCGACATATGTCGCAGAGACGATCCGGTCAGGCGTGAACACCGTGCCGGTGGGGCAGGCCGAGGCCGCCCGTGCGCTCGGGCTCACCTTCGGGCAGGTGATGACGCTCGTGGTGCTTCCGCAGGCGACGCGCTCGGTGATCCCGCCGATGATGAGCGTGTTCATCGCGCTGCTGAAGAACACCACCGTCGCCGCAGGCTTCGCGGTGCTCAACCTCGGGTCGGTGCGCACGTGGCTGAGCGAGCGAGGCGAGAACCAACTGGTCGTGCTGCTCTGGGTCATGGTGGTCTTCATCGTGCTCGTGCTGCTGCTGGCGTGGCTGCAACGCACTCTCGAACGACGCTGGAGGATCGCACGATGAGCGGCTCCGTCCTCTACGACGTGCCCGGGCCCCGGGCTGTCGTCCGCAATCGCATCATCGGTGCGATCACGATCCTCCTCGTACTGGTTTTCGTCGGGTGGGTGCTCTGGCGGTTCTATGAGACCGGCCAGCTCAGCCCCGAGAAGTGGGAGCTGTTCAGCTACACCGCGATCTGGATGCTGTTCCTCGAGGCGACCTGGAACACCCTGGCCGCGTTCGGCGTCGCAGCGGTGGGCGCAATCGTGCTCGGGTTCGTCCTCGCGCTGGGCCGCATGTCGGACCACGCGTGGCTGCGGGTCCCCGTGGGCTGGATCGTCGAGATCCTGCGAGCGATCCCCGTCCTGGTGTTCATGATGCTGCTGTATTACGGCCTGCCGGTCGTCGGCATCAAGATGTCGCCCTATTGGGCGGTCGTCATCGCGCTCATCGCCTACAACGGATCGGTGCTGGCGGAGGTGATCCGGGCGGGCGTCGAATCGCTGCCACGCGGCCAGAGCGAGGCCGGATTCGCGATCGGTCTGCGCAAGTCGGGCGTGATGCGCCTGGTGCTGCTGCCCCAGGCGGTGCGTGCGATGCTGCCCGTGATCGTGTCGCAGCTGGTCGTGACGCTCAAGGACACCGCGCTCGGCTTCATCATCACCTACCCCGAACTGCTGTACGTCGTGAAGCTGCTCGGGTCGCAGGCGTTGTACAACTCGCCGCTCATCCCGTCCGCCATCATCGGCGGCTCGATCTACGTCGCACTGTGCCTGGCGCTGTCGTATGTGGCCTACCTGCTCGAGAAGCGCACGCGCCGCTCGCCCAAGGTGCAGACCGACCTCGGCGACGGCGGCGAGCCCACGACGGCCACCGAGGCGATCGCCGCGGGCCGCGGGCTCGGCAAGTACGACGCCAGCGGGCTGTGACGTGGCGTCGCCGGCCCGATGCCGGGCCGGTGACCTCCCGCGCCGTCGGTAGACTCGTCTCTCGTGTCCGACGCTCCCGAAACCCCCATCACGCCTGAGGCGGTGGATGCCGCCGTCACCGACGCGCTGGCAGCCGTCGCGGCGGCCGCCGACACGGCGGCGCTGAAGGCCGCACGGTCCGCGCACACCGCCGAGGGCTCGCCGCTGGCGAAGCTCAACGCGCGGCTGCGCGACGTGCCCAATGACAAGAAGGCCGAGTTCGGCAAGCTCGTCGGCCAGGCCCGCGGACGCGTCAACCAGGCGTTCGCGGCGCGGGAGGACGAGCTCGCAGCTGCCGAGACCGCCGCGAAGCTCGAGGCCGAGAGGGTGGACATCACCGCGCTCGCGGCCCGCGCGCGCGTGGGCGCGCGGCATCCCATCTCGCTCCTCCAGGAGCAGATCGCCGACATCTTCGTGGGCATGGGGTGGGAGATCGCCGAAGGACCCGAGCTCGAGCACGAGTGGTTCAACTTCGACGCGCTGAACTTCGATGTCGACCACCCGGCGCGCCAGATGCAGGACACGTTCTTCGTTGACCCCGTCGAGCGCCACCTCGTGATGCGCACGCACACGAGCCCCGTCCAGGTGCGCTCGATGCTCGAGCGCGACCTGCCGCTGTACGTGCTGTGCCCGGGCCGCGTCTACCGCACCGACGAGTTCGACGCGACGCACCTGCCCGTGTTCACCCAGTTCGAGGGCATCGTCGTCGACAAGGGCATCACGATGGCGCACCTCAAGGGCACCCTCGACCACGCTGCCAAGGTGCTGTTCGGCGCCGAGGCGAAGACGCGCTTCCGCGCGAACTTCTTCCCGTTCACGGAGCCGTCGGCCGAGCTCGACCTGTGGCACCCGACCTTCAAGGGCGGGGCCCGCTGGATCGAGTGGGGCGGCTGCGGGATGATCAACCCCAACGTGCTGCGTGCGGCGGGGATCGACCCGGAGGAGTACTCGGGCTTCGCGTTCGGCATGGGCATCGAGCGCACGCTCATGTTCCGCAGCGACGTCCAGGACATGCGCGACATGGCCGAGGGCGATGTCCGCTTCAGCGAGCAGTTCGGAATGGTGGTCTGATGCGCGTCCCGCTCTCATGGCTTCGTGAGTACGCCGACGTCCCGACCGACGCGTCGCCCGAGGACGTCCTCGCGGCGCTCGTGCGCGTCGGCTTCGAGGAGGAGGACGTCCACCGCTTCGACCTGCAGGGTCCGATCGTCGTGGGCGAAGTGCTCGAGTTCGTCGAGGAGCCGCAGTCCAACGGCAAGACGATCCGCTGGTGTCAGGTGCGCGTCGCGCCCGACGGCGAGACGGCGGCCGACGGCGGCGAGGCCGTGCACGGCATCGTGTGCGGTGCGCGCAACTTCTTCGTCGGCGACAAGGTCGTCGTGACCCTGCCCGGCGCCGTGCTGCCCGGGCCGTTCCCGATCGCCGCCCGCAAGACGTACGGCCACGTGTCGGACGGCATGATCGCCTCGGCGCGCGAGCTCGGGCTCGGCGACGAGCACAACGGCATCCTGCGGCTCGTCGAGCTCGGCATCGACGCCCCCGTCGGCACGGACGCGATCGCGCTGCTCGGCCTCGACGACGTCGCGGTCGACATCAACGTGACGCCCGACCGCGGCTACGCGCTGTCGATCCGCGGCGTCGCGCGCGAGTACTCGCACTCGACCGGGGCCGCCTTCCGCGACCCCGCAGATCGGCCGTGGGAGGAGCTCGCACCGGGCTCCGGCTTCCCGATCGCGGTCGACGACCAGGCGCCCATCCGTGGCCGCGTCGGCGCGTCGGAATTCGTGGCGCGCGTCGTGCGCGACGTCGACCCGACCAAGCCGACGCCCGCCTGGATGATCGCGCGCCTGTCGCTCGCGGGCATCCGCAGCCTCGGGATCCTGATCGACATCACGAACTACGTCATGATCGAGCTGGGCCAGCCGATCCACGGCTACGACCTCGACAAGCTGCAGGGCGGCATCACCGTGCGCCGCGCGACGGCGGGGGAGAAGCTCGAGACGCTCGACGGTAAGGTGCGCACGCTCGACCTCGAGGATCTCCTCATCACGGACGAGTCCGGTCCGATCGGCCTGGCCGGCGTCATGGGCGGCGGCACGACCGAGATGAGCGACACCACGCGCAACGTCCTCATCGAGGCTGCGACGTTCGACACCGTGTCGATCGCGCGCACGGCCCGTCGCCACAAGCTGCCGAGCGAGGCGTCGCGTCGCTTCGAGCGCGGCGTCGACCCGCTCGTGCCCTTCGTGGCGGCGCGCCGGGTGGCCGACCTGATGGTCGAGTACGCCGGCGGCACCAGCGACGAGGAGCTCGGGGGCGCCCTGTTCGCCGAGGTCTTCATCCCCGGCATCGCCCTGCCGCCCACGTTCGTGCAGCGCCTCATCGGCGTCGAGTACACGCCGGGCGAGATCGAGGGCGCGCTGCGTCTCATCGGCTGCGACGTCGTCGGCGCCGAGGACGAGGACGGCTGGCAGGTCATCCCGCCGTCGTGGCGCCCCGACCTCACCGACAAGTGGACGCTGGCCGAAGAGGTCGCCCGCATCGAGGGGTACGACCGCATCCCGTCGCACCTTCCGCTGCCGCCGTCGGGCCGGGGGCTCACGGCGCTGCAGCTGGGCCGTCGCCGCGTCGCGAACGCGCTCGCCGCGGCGGGCTACGTCGAGACGCCGTCGTTCGGCTTCACGACCGAGGAGCAGAACGACCTGCACGGCTCCGCGTCGGGTGGCCATCTGCCGAGCGTCAAGCTCGCGAACGCGCTGGACGGGCAGTCGCCGTTCCTGCGTCGCACGCTGATCCCGGGCCTGCTGCAGGTCGCGCACCGCAATGCGTCGCGCGGCCTCACGGACCTGTCGCTGTTCGAGTCCGGCCTGGTGTTCCTTCCGCAGCCGGGCGTGCAGTACGGCACGTCGTTCGTCCCGCCGCTCGCGGTGCGTCCGGATGCCGCCACGCTGGCGGAGCTGGATGCCTCGATCCCGCCGCAGCACCGGCATGTCGCCGTGCTGCTGACCGGGCACCTGGTCGCGAAGCAGCCGGGTGTCGCGCCCGTGACCGCCGAGCTCGGCGACGCGCTGGACGCCGTCCGCACGATCGCCGCCGCGGCGGGCGTCTCGATCGAGGTCGCCCAGGGCGAGCGTGCCGCGCTGCACCCCGGGCGCACCGGCGTGCTGAGCGTCGCGGGCACGGAGGTCGGCTACGTCGGCGAGCTGCTGCCGGCCGTGGCCGCCGCATCCGATCTTCCGGGTCGCGTGATCGTCGCCGAACTGGATCTCGATCTCGTGCTGTCGCTCGCGGGCGAGAAGGTCGTCGCGGCGTCGCTGTCGGGCTTCCCCGCAGCCACGCAGGACGTCTCGCTGGTGCTCGGCGCCGATGTCGCGGCCGCCGATGTGCGTGCGGCCCTCGTCGATGGCGCGGGGGACTTGCTGGAGTCGGTGCGTCTGGTCGACGACTACCGCGGTCAGGGCGTCCCCGCAGGCGCGAAGAGCCTGACGTTCGCGCTGCGCTTCCGCGCCGACGACCGTACGCTCACCGCGGCCGAGGCGAGCGAGGCGAAGCTCGCGGGCGTCGCCGTCGCCGCTGAGCGCTTCGGCGCGACGATCCGCGACTGAGAGACGACGGAGGGCAGGCGTTCCGCCGACGGCGGAACGCCTGCCCTTTCGGCTGCCCATCTGATTCGCTGGTGCGATGACCGATGTGCTGATCCTGGGCGGGACAGGCTGGCTGAGCGGGCGCATCGCCCGCGGACATGTGGATGCCGGTGCCTCCGTCACGTGCCTGGCCCGCGGTGCGCGGCCCGTGCCGGACGGCGCGACGCTGGTCGTCGCGGACCGCGACGCCCCTGAGGCGTACGCCGGCGTCGCCGACCGCGACTGGGACGAGATCGTCGACGTGTCGTCGAACCCGGCTCATGTGGCCGCCGCCGTGGACGCGCTCGCCGCGTGCACCGCGCATTGGACGTACGTGTCGAGCGTGTCGGCGTACGCGCGCGCCGATCTGGAGGCGCAGGACGAGTCCGGAGAGCTCTTGGCTCCCACCGCACCGGGGGAGGAGTCGGACTACGGGCGCGACAAGGTGACGGCCGAGAACACCGTGCGTGCCGCGCTCGGCGATCGCGCGGCCATCGTGCGGCCCGGACTCATCGTCGGCCCGGGCGACCCGACCGACCGCTTCGGCTACTGGGTGTCGCGGTTCGCGCTCGCGGGTGCCGAACCCGTGCTGCTGCCCGAGGCCGACGGCCACCGCGCACAGGTGGTGGATGTCGACGACGTCGCCGCGTTCGTGGTCCGCGTCGGCGCGGACCGGTGGTCCGGCACGGCCAACATCGTGGGGGAGGTCACCGCTCTCGCCGACGTGCTGAGCCTCGCACGGGAGATCGCGGGGCACACCGGCGCGACGGTGGCGGCATCCGATCCGTTCCTTGTCGGGCACGAAGTGGCGTACTGGGCCGGTCCGCGCTCGCTGCCGCTGTGGCTGCCGGCCGACATGCCGGGGTTCATGACGCACCGCAACGACAGGTTCCGCGATGCCGGGGGAGCGCTGCGGCCGCTGGGCGAGACCCTGGAGCGGACGCTCGCCGACGAACGGGCGCGGGGGCTCGATCGGGAACGCCGCGCGGGACTCACGCGGTCCGACGAGCTGGCGCTGCTCGCCGAGCTCGCCGGACTGGAGCCGGTTCAGCGGTAGCGGCGGCCCTCGTCGCGGCGGTACAGCCAGACCGCGAGCACGCCGAGCACGATCGTCCACACGAGGATGCCGATCAGCGCCCAGGTCGGCGCCCCGGTGCCGAGCGCAGCGCCCACGACGATCTCGCGCGCCTGCCGCACCGGCAGGAACTTCGACAGCAGGTCGAGCCAGTCCGGGAACATCACGGGCGGCAGGAACAGCCCGCCGCCGAACGCCAGCAGGAACATCGCGACCTGGGTGACCGCGATGGCCGCCTTGGGGCCGCACGTCGTGCCGATGATGACGCCGATGAGGGCCGACGGCACCGCAGTGACGATGACGAACCCGATCGCGGCGAGCAGATCGAGCGGCTGCGGGGCCGCGGCGGTGAAGAGACCGCCGATCACGAGGAGCGGCACCATGGCGACCGCTGCGACGATGAGCGTCGCGGCCATGAGCCCGGCGATGCGGGCGCCCGGCGCACCGGGCAGGGTCCGCAGGTATGGAGCCCACGGCTTGGCGCGCTGGTCGGCGAGGTCGAGGCCGATGGAGAACAGGCTCGCCGACATGAAGGCGAACACGACCATCGACGCGACCGCGGCGGTCGCGAACTCGGGGTCGTCGACGACGACCCGCTGCGGCAGCACGAACAGGCAGAACGCGAGCGTCGGGAAGGCGAGCGAGCCGATCACGGCGATCGGCACGCGCGCTGTCTCGAGCAGGTTGTACTTGGTGTGGACGACGGCCAGGGTCAGCGCGGACATCACACGGCTCCCTTCGTGAGCGAGAGGAACGCCTCTTCCAGCGTGGCGCCGCGCACGGCGAGGCCCGAGAAGGGCAGATCGGATGCCACCAGCCGGCGGATGAACCCGTCGGAGTCGGCGAGCACTGCCGTGACGGTGCCGGCGTCGAGGTCGGTCGTCACGGCGGCGTCGGGCGCGAGCGACTCGACCTGCGCGGCGTCGAGGCCTGAGAGGGTGACCCGGCGTCGGGCGACGCCCGACACGATCGCGGCCAGCGTGTCGTCGGCACGGACGACCCCCTCGTCGATGACGACGACGCGCTGGGCGAGCTGCTCGATCTCCTCGAGGTGGTGGCTGGTCATGACGACCGCGCAGCCGGCGACGTTGCGGGCGCGCACGGCGTCCCAGAGGCGCCGCCGCGCGTCGACATCGAGCCCAGTGGTCGGCTCGTCGAGCAGCACGAGGTCCGGGTCGCCGACGAAGGCGAGCGCGAGGGCCACGCGGCGCTGCTGCCCGCCTGAGAGCGCGCCGCACTGCTTGCCGAGCAGCTCGCCGAGACCGAACTCGTCCACGATGCGCGACACGTCGGCGGGGTGGGGGTAGTGCGCGCCCACCAGGTCGAGCACCTCGCGCACCTTGAGCGCCTCGGGGAGGGCCGTCGTCTGCGGGGTCGTGCCGAGGCGGACGCGGGATGCCGCATCCCGCGGATCCCCGCCGAACAGGGTCACGCTGCCCGAGGTCGGAGTGCGGAGGCCCTCGACGAGGGTCAGCAGCGTCGTCTTGCCGGCGCCGTTGGGACCCAGCAGGCCCACGCACTCGCCGGGGTGGATCTCGAGCGTCACGCCGTCGAGGGCTGTGACGTCTCCGAACCGCTTGACGAGCGTCTCGGTGCGCACCAGGGGATTCATCGGGTGCCTCCCAGGAGTTCGAGGAGCTGGGTGCGATACGCGCGAAAGGCGGCGCGCCCGGCGGGGGTGATGGTCACGAGGGTCGCCGGGCGGCGACCCGTGAAGGTCTTGGTGCTCGCCACGTAACCGGCCGCTTCGAGCTTCGCGAGGTGCGTGGTGAGGTTGCCCGGCGTCATGTCGAGCAGCTTCTGGAGGGCGGGGAACGCGATCTCGTCGCCGTCGCCGAGCGCCTCGTCGAGGGTCGTCATGATCCGCAGTCGCGCCGGGGCGTGGATGACCGGGTCGAGCTCAGTCATGGCTCTGCTCCCGTCGCGGCTCGACGGGCAGCAGGCCGCGCACGAGCAGCACGGCGACGATGAGCATCGCGACGGGCCCGGCGATCGCGTACACGAGGAAGTTGTACGGCGTGCCCACGAACGTCGCGGCGACGGCGACCGCGATGATGACGATGCCGAGCGCGTACTGCACAGGTGCGCGCCACAGCGCGCCGCCGGCGAGGTACAGCACGCCGACGATGAGGGCGAAGGCGCCCGGGTAGATCAGTGCCGCGAGTTCGTCCGGCAGCCCCGCGCGCTGCAGCCCCACGAGCAGCAGCCACGTGCCGACCATCGAGATCGTCCACGACCAGCCGTACAGCATGCCCTGGAAGCGCGACCGGCCGCGGATGCCGGCGCCGCTTCTCACGCCGGTGATGATCGACCACACGATGGCGACGACCATGCACGCGCCGAAGATGATCCACGCGACGGCGGTCGGCACCAGGTCGACGCCGCCGATGTCGTGGCCGCACCACAGGGCGCCGAATCCGATCGCCCAGGCCGCGGCCCACACGACGAGCAGCACCGCGTAGCCGCGTAGGAGGCGACTCTGCGTGCTCCGCCGCTGCGACTGCATCAGGTCGTACATGCGCTCGGCGTCGGCGCGGGTTCCGGGATCGTCGGTGCTCATGCAAAGTACTTTGCAGCGCAAAGTACTTTGTGTCAAGACCTTCGTCGTGTGACGCGACGCCTGTGTGCGATTTGGCACCGCGGCGGCGCAGCGGCTATCGTCGGCGCATGCCTTCGGCGTTCCAGGGACCGCAGACGCTCGCTCCGAGCGTCGCTCCCGCGCGCCGACGCCTGGGCGAGCGCCGACTCTAGGCGACCCCGCACGCCGTCCGTCAAGGACGTCTGCGTTCGGGCGTCGCCGTCTCCGGCCCCTGCACCCAGACTCTAAGGTGGAATCCATGACATATTCGGTCGCCGTCAGCGGCGCATCCGGCTATGCGGGCGGCGAGATCCTGCGGATCCTCGCCGCGCATCCCGATATCGAGATCCGCACCGTCACCGCGCATTCGAACGCGGGACAGCCGCTCATCCAGCACCAGCCGCACCTGCGCTCGCTCGCGCATCTGACGCTGCAGGACACGACGCCCGAGATCCTCGCCGGTCACGACATCGTCTTCCTCGCGCTCCCGCACGGGCAGTCGGGCCAGTACACCGATGCGCTCGGCGACACCCCGCTGGTGATCGACGCGGGCGCCGACCACCGGCTCGAGTCCGTCGCCGACTGGGACGCGTTCTACGGCGGCGACTTCCACGAGCCGTGGGTGTACGGCGTGCCCGAGCTTCCTGTCGCGGGGGCGAAGCAGCGCGAGCGGCTGATCGGCGCGTCGCGCATCGCCGCGCCCGGGTGCAACGCGTCCACGGTGAGCCTGAGCCTCGCGCCGGGCGTCGCGGCCGGTGTCGTCGATCCCTCCGACATCGTCACGGTACTGGCCGTCGGTCCTTCGGGCGCCGGCAAGAGCCTCAAGCCGAACCTCCTCGCGAGCGAGATCCTGGGCACCGCCAACCCCTATGCGGTGGGCGGCACGCACCGGCACATCCCCGAGATCCGGCAGGCGCTCGCCGCCGCCCGCGCGGGCGGCGCCGGCTGGACCGCCGAGACCGCCCCGGATGAGGGCATCCGCATCTCCTTCACGCCGGTGCTGGTGCCGATGGCTCGGGGGATCCTCGCGACGTCGACGGCCCCCATCGTCCCCGGCGTGAGCGATGCCGAGATCCGGGCCGCGTGGGAAGCCGCGTACGGCGACGAGACCTTCGTGCAGCTGCTCCCGGCGGGCCAGTTCCCGCGCACGGCCGACGTGCTCGGCGCCAATACGGCGCTCATCGGCCTCGCGATCGACCGCGCGGCCAATCGCGTCGTCGTCGTGACCGCGGTCGACAACCTCGTCAAGGGCACGGCCGGCGCGGCCGTGCAGTCCATGAACATCGCGCTGGGCCTCGCCGAGGGCACCGCGCTCACAGTGAACGGAGTCGCGCCGTGAGCGTCACCGCAGCCCAGGGGTTCGAAGCGGCGGGGGTCGCCGTCGGGCTCAAGTCGAGCGGCAAGCCCGACGTCGCCGTCGTCGTCAACCGCGGCCCGCTCAAGGTCGGCGCCGCCGTCTTCACCAGCAACCGCGCCAAGGCGAACCCGATCATGTGGTCCCAGCAGGTGATCCAGGACGGCGTCGTCGAGGCGATCGTCCTGAACTCCGGCGGGGCGAACTGCTTCACCGGCTCGTTCGGCTTCCAGACCACCCACCAGACCGCCGAGAAGGCCGGCGAGCTGCTGGGCGTGAGCGCCGGCGACGTGCTGGTCTGCTCCACCGGCCTCATCGGCACCGGCGACGAGGTCTTCCGGGGCAAGGTGCTCGCCGGCACCGAGCAGGGGATCGCCGAGCTGTCGGCCGACGGCGGGGAGGCGGCATCCCTCGCCATCATGACCACCGACTCGCGTCCCAAGCGCTCGGTCTTCACCGGCGACGGCTGGACGATCGGCGGCATGGCGAAGGGTGCCGGGATGCTGGCGCCCGGGCTGGCCACCATGCTCGTGGTCATCACGACCGACGCCGTGCTCACGGCCGAGCAGGCCGACGCGGCCCTGCGCCACGCCACCGGGCGCACGTTCGACCGCCTCGACTCGGACGGCTGCATGTCGACGAACGACCAGGTGACCCTCATGGTCAGCGGCGCGAGCGGCGTCACGCCGGACGCGGACGCGTTCGCGGCAGCGCTCGCCGAGGTCAGTCAGGACCTCGCGAAGCAGCTGCAGGGCGATGCCGAGGGCGCGAGCCACGACATCACGATCCAGGTGATCAACTCGGCGTCGGAGGAGGACGCGGTCGAGGTCGGGCGCTCGGTCGCCCGCAACAACCTCTTCAAGGCGGCGATCTTCGGCAACGACCCGAACTGGGGCCGGGTGCTCGCCGCGATCGGCACGACGCAGGCGGCGTTCGACCCGTACGACGTCGATGTCTGGATGAACGGCGTGCGGGTGTGCTCGCAGGGCGGTCCGGACGCGCCCCGCGAGGAGGTCGACCTCACCCCGAGGGCGACCGACCTCGTGATCGACCTCAAGGTGGGCGCGGCGTCCGCGACCATCCTCACCAACGACCTCACCCACGATTACGTCCACGAGAACAGCGCGTACTCCTCATGAGCGACCTTCAAGAGACCGATCCCGGCGAGGCCAGCGCCCGGGCCGTGACCCTCATCGAGTCACTGCCGTGGCTCAAGCGCTTCCGCGACCAGATCGTGGTGATCAAGTACGGCGGCAACGCCATGGTGTCCGACGAGCTGCAGGACGCCTTCGCCGCCGACATCGCGTACCTCCGCTACGTGGGCGTGAAGCCGGTCGTGGTCCACGGCGGTGGCCCGCAGATCTCGTCGATGCTCGACCGCCTCGCCATCCCGAGCGAGTTCAAGGGCGGCTACCGCGTCACCAGCACCGAGGCGATCTCGGTGGTGCGCATGGTGCTGACAGGCCAGATCAACCCGCAGCTGGTGTCGAAGATCAACGCGCACGGCCCGGTCGCGACCGGTCTGAGCGGTGAGGACGCCGGACTGTTCGGCGGCCGTCGTCGCGGCGTCGTCATCGGCGGCGTCGAGCACGACCTCGGTCGCGTGGGCGACGTCGTCGAGGTCGACCCGCAGCCGGTGCTGGACCAGATCGACGCCGGGCGCATCCCGGTCGTCTCGAGCATCGCGCCGGACCTCGACCACCCGGGGCATTCGCTCAACGTGAACGCGGATGCCGCGGCATCCGCGCTGGCCATCGCTCTCGGCGCCGCGAAGCTCGTCGTCCTCACCGACGTCGCCGGGCTCTACGCCGACTGGCCCAACCGCGACTCGCTCGTGTCGCACCTGAACGCGACCGAGCTGCGCGCGATGCTGCCGCGGCTGGAGTCGGGCATGATCCCGAAGATGACGGCGTGCCTGGAGGCCGTCGAAGGCGGCGTCGAGACCGCCGCGATCATCGACGGGCGGGTGCCGCACTCGGTGCTCGTGGAGATCTTCACCAGTAAGGGAATCGGAACAGAGGTGGTGCTCGGATGACGTGGCAGGACGACGAGGCGCGCGACCTCGTGAAGAGCTTCGGTGCTCGCATGCAGATGTTCGTGCGCGGCGAGGGTGCGTACCTGTGGGACGCCGACGGCAAGCGCTACCTGGACTTCCTCGCCGGCATCGCGGTCGACTCGCTCGGGCACGCGCATCCGGTGTTCGTGGACGCGGTGGCGACGCAGGCGGCGACCCTCACGCAGGTGTCGAACTACTTCGCGACGCCGCCGCAGCTCGCACTGGCCTCGACGCTCAAGCGCCTCGCCGGGACGGGCGACGCGGGACGCGTGTACTTCGGCAACTCGGGCGCCGAGGCGAACGAGGCCGCCTTCAAGCTCGCCCGCCTGCACGGCGGCACGGACCGGCCGCGCATCCTGGCGCTCAAGGACGCGTTCCACGGCCGCACGATGGGCACGCTGGCACTCACCGGCAAGCCGTACATGCAGGAGCCGTTCCTCCCGATGACGCCGGGCGTCGAGTTCATCGACTCGACGGTCGAGGCCCTCGAGGCCGCGATCGACGACCGCGTCGCGGCGCTCTTCGTCGAGCCCGTCAAGGGCGAGGCCGGCGTGCTGCCGCTGCCCGAGGGGTACCTCGCGGCGGCGCGCGAGATCACCGAGCGCCACGGCGCGCTCCTCATCATCGACGAGATCCAGACCGGTGCCGGGCGCACGGGGGAGTGGTTCGCCTTCCAGCACGAGGGCATCACCCCCGACGCCATCACGGTCGCCAAGGGCATCGGCGGTGGCTTCCCGATCGGCGCGATGATCACCTTCGGCACCGCGAGCGAGCTGTTCTACCCGGGCACGCACGGCTCGACTTTCGGCGGCAACGCGCTCGGCACGGCCGTCGCGAACGCCGTCCTGGGCGAGATCGAGCGCGCGGGGCTCGTGCAGAACGCCGCCGAACGCGGCGCGCAGCTGCGCGCGGCCATCGACGGGATCGGCTCGCCGCTCATCGACGGATGCCGCGGCATGGGGCTGCTCGTCGGCGTGGGCCTGCGGCATCCCGTCGCCAAGGCGCTCGTCGCTGCGGCCCAGCAGCACGGCCTGATCATCAACGCCCCGAACGACGAGACGATCCGGCTCGTGCCGGCGCTCACGATCGGCGACGTCGAGATCGACGAGTTCATCACCCTGTTCACGGCGGCGCTGCGCACCGTCGAGGACGCCCTGGTGCCGCAGACCACGACGGAGGTTCCCGCATGACCCGCCACCTGCTCCGCGACGACGACCTCACGCAGTCCGAACAGGCGGAGATCCTCGACCTGGCCGTCGAGCTCAAGAAGGACCGCTGGGCCAACAAGGCGCTCGCCGGTCCGCAGACGGTCGCGGTGATCTTCGACAAGTCGTCGACGCGTACGCGTGTCTCGTTCGCGGTCGGGATCGCCGATCTCGGCGGCTCGCCGCTCATCATCTCGACGGCCAACAGCCAGCTCGGCGGCAAGGAGACGCCGTCCGACACGGCACGGGTGCTCGAGCGTCAGGTCGCCGCGATCGTGTGGCGCACCTACGCGCAGGCAGGGCTCGAGCAGATGGCGGCCGGTACGCGCGTGCCCGTCGTCAACGCGCTGAGCGACGACTTCCACCCGTGCCAGCTGCTGGCCGACCTGCTGACGATCAAGGAGCACAAGGGCGAGCTCGCGGGCCTCACCCTCGCCTTCTTCGGCGACGGCAAGTCGAACATGGCGCACTCGTACGTGCTGGCAGGTGTCACGGCGGGCATGAACGTGCGTGTCGCGTCGCCCGAGTCCTACGCGCCGCGCGACGACGTGATCGCCGACGCCGACCGCCGTGCCGCCGAGACCGGCGGCTCGGTGACGCTGTACACGGATCCCCTCGAGGCGGCGGCCGGCGCCGACGTCATCGTCACCGACACGTGGGTGTCGATGGGCAAGGAGGAGGAGAAGCTCGAGCGTCTCCGGGATCTCGGCGCCTACAAGGTCACCGGCGAGACCATGGGCCTCGCGAAGGACGACGCGATCTTCATCCACTGCCTGCCCGCCGACCGCGGCTACGAGGTCGACGCCGAGGTCATCGACGGTCCGCAGTCCGTCGTCTGGGACGAGGCCGAGAACCGGCTCCACGCCCAGAAGGCGCTGCTGGTCTGGCTGCTGCGCCAGGGCTGAGAACGGATCACCCCGATGCGCGGGTCGAGCGGGGCGGATGGTTCCTGGCTCGCGTCGCGCTGGACCCGCCTGAACGGCCCGGCCCGCATCGGGGGCGTCGACCTCGCCCGGGGTCTCGCGGTGCTCGGCATGTTCGCGGCGCACCTGCTGTGGATCTCCGACCCCTACTCGTGGACTGATCCGTCGACCTGGACGGCCGTGGTGCAGGGCCGCTCGTCGATCCTGTTCGCGACGCTCGCGGGCGTCTCGATCGGCCTCGTCACGGGCGGTGGCACGCCGTTCGCGGGCGGGGCGATGCGTACCGCCCGTCGGCGGCTCGTGGTGCGGGCCGGCCTGCTCTGGCTGCTGGGGGTGCTGCTGATCCTCACCGGGGTGCCGGTCTACGTGATCCTCCCCGCCTACGCGATCCTCTTCCTGTGCGCGGTGCCGCTGACGGCGCTGTCCGCGCCTGCGCTGCTGGTCCTGGCGGCGGTGCTCGCGGTCGTGATGCCCTTCGTCCAGGTCGTGCTCGACGCCCTCCCGTGGTGGGGGACCCCGGCCGGCGCGGATCTCGCGCTCGTCCTCGGCTGGCACTACCCGTTCACGACGTGGATCGTGTTCGTCGTCGCCGGGCTGGGCGTCGCCCGCGCCGGGATCACGCGGCTGCGCGTGCAGTGGTGGATGCTGGCGGCCGGCGCGGCGCTCGCGACCGCCGCGTACGCGACCGACGTCACCACCGGCGCACCCCCGGACGCCGAGGACTCGCTCGGCGGCGCGGTGTGGACGGCGCGTGCGCACTCCAGCGGACTGCTCGAGGTGATCGGCTCCGGCGGTTTCGCCCTTGCCGTCATCGGCGCGTGCCTGCTGCTGTGCCGCACCGCCGTGCGGTGGGCGGTGCTGCCGCTGCGAGCCGTGGGGGCGATGCCGCTCACGGCCTACACGCTGCAGCTCGTGGTGTGGGCGATCGTCGCCGCGGCCGTTCTGGCGGATCCGGGCGACCTCGCCGGCTTCCGCGGCCTCGAGCCGTTCTGGCCTCTCGCGGTCGGCACGACGGCTTTCGCGACCGCATGGGCGCTCCTGGTCGGGCGTGGTCCGCTGGAGTGGGTCTTCGACCGCGTCGCCCGGCTCGTCGTGCGGCCGGCGTTCGCGGCATCCGGTCAGGGCTGAGCCGGCGCGGCGGGCGCGGTCGGCGCCGGCTCGTGCCTGTCGCCCCTCGGGGCGGGCTCTCGCGGGACGGGCGGCCTCGGCAGCCATGCCCCCGACTCCAGGTCGAGCGCACGGCGGAACTCCTTCGCGAAGGCGCCGTCGGTGTCGTAGTCCCTCGTCGTCACGTACACGCCGTGCGCGTATCCGGGGATGCGGGACTTCGGCGCGTCGCCGGCCAGCGGGATGTCGGAGATCCCCGGTCCGTAGAGCCGACGCAGTCCGCCGCCGAACCAGTCGCCGAAGAAATGCAGGCGCGCCGGGTACCACATGTTCGTCCACCGCACCGGGGCGAACGCGGCGGCCTCGTGGATACGACGGGTGTGCCACACGTATCGGCTGCCGTCCTCGCGCCGCCGCCTGTCGTGCGTGAGGTACGAGAAGAACTGGTCGTAGCCGTTCGCCTCGGGCCGGTACTCCAGCGGCCACTGCTGGTCGTCCGGATCGATCGGCTCGCCCTGCGGCGGGCACGACTGGAGTTCGCGCCGCTTCTTCCGCTCCTCGAACTCCGCGGTGTTCGTGGTGTAGATCCGGTCGGCGAAGTTCATCGGGCTGCCGAAGCTCACGAAGTCCGAGATGAGCCAGGGATGCCCCTTCTCGCGCATCGCGAGCCATAGCTTGCGCTGGGCGCGCCGGTACGGCTCCGGCGACCCCGTCGGGTCGGCGGCGAGGGCGGATGCCTCGGCCTCGAGATCGTCCAGATCCTCCGGTGCGAGCGACGCTCTGCCCTGACCCGTCGTCGCCCAGAGGTACGAGATCGCGTCGTAGGCGATGTACGAGCCGAGGCTGTGTCCGGTGACCACGATGCGGTCGTAATCGCCGCTGTCCTGCAGCGAGCGCAGCAGGTCGACGATTCCCGCGCGGATCTCGCGCCGGGCCGCGAAGGAGCGCGGCGACGTGTCGAGGTAGCGGACGACGTCGACGAGGTACTTCACGAGCCACCCGGGGAGCAGCCGGCTGATGGCGTACGTCACGATCACGAGCGCCGACACGCTGCCGGCGGCGATCTGGGCCCAGGGCGGGACGCCGAACCAGGTCGAGAACCCGGGGATCGACACGAACCCCCACGCGAGCGCGAAGGTGGCGATCCAGATCACGATCCACAGCCCCCAGAGCCCACTGGGCACGCGCGGCAGCTCCGTCGCACCGAACGCCACGAGGGCACCGACGGCGAGGGCGCCCAGCACCCAACCGGCTCCCGGCGGCATCCAGTCCTGCGGGAACAGCAGCAGCCCCGCGGCCCCGACGACGATCGCGAGCAGCGCGACCGCTCCGACGAGCTGAGGGATGGTGGTCGCCGGCAGCATGATGCGCCGGAACGTCGGCCACAGGTCGTCCAGCCGGTTGCCCTGCATGAGGTGCGCCCAGTGGTACTCGTAGATGTCGGTCTGCACGTCGAACCCCAGGGCAGGAGACGCGGGCTGGTCCTTCTTGCGGGCCTCCACGATGTGCAGCCGACCTTCGAAGTCGCCCTGGGACTTCACCGGTCGCGAATGGAACTCCGCCTCCCGGCAGATGACCTCGCTGAACGCGTTGAGGGTCTCCACCGGCCGCTGCTCGCCCATGCCGTGGACGACGACGACCGCCTGGCGGCGCTGTCTGGTCACGATGCACCTCCTCCGAGACACAGGAGGTGCCATGCAGTGGCGGTGATACGGGGAGCGGGAGAGGATGCCGCGGCCCCGGGCCGCGGCATCCCTCACCTGGCAGCGGCCGACGCCGGCGCGCAGCCCCGGCGATCGGGCACGTCCGCCGTCGGTAGGCTGTCGGGGTGAGTGAATCGAAGGGCGACGGCACCAACGAAGGCGCACTGTGGGGAGCCCGTTTCGCGACGGGGCCTTCCCCGGAGCTGGCGGAACTCAGCCGCTCGACCCATTTCGACTGGGACCTCGCGCTGTACGACATCGCCGGATCGCACGCGCACGCCAAGGCGCTCGCCGCGGCGGGCTACCTCACTGCGGACGAGGAGCGCGCGATGCACGACGGCCTCGACGTGCTCGCCCGCGGCGTGGCTGAGGGGACGCTGCGGCCGGCGGCATCCGACGAGGACGTCCACGGCGCCCTCGAGCAGGCGCTGATCGGCGTCGTGGGCCCCGAGCTCGGCGGCAAGCTGCGCGCCGGGCGCAGCCGCAACGACCAGATCGCGACGCTCGTGCGCATGTACCTGCTCGACCACTCGCGCACGATCGCGCGCGAGATCCTGCGGCTGGTCGACGCCCTCGTGTCGCAGGCCGAGGCCAACGCCGACGCGGTCATGCCCGGCCGCACGCACCTTCAGCACGCGCAGCCGGTGCTGCTCGCGCACCACCTGCAGGCTCACGCCTGGCCGCTGGTACGCGACCTCGAACGTCTGCGCGACTGGTCCGCGCGCGCCTCGGTGTCGCCCTACGGCGGCGGCGCGCTCGCCGGGTCGACGCTCGGCCTCGACCCGCAGCTCGTCGCCCGCGAGCTCGGTCTCGCGCGTCCGGCCGAGAACTCGCTCGACGGCACGTCCTCGCGCGACGTCGTCGCGGAGTTCGCGTTCATCACGGCGATGATCGGCATCGACGTGTCGCGCTTCGCCGAAGAGATCATCGTCTGGAACACGCGCGAGTTCGGCTTCGTGACCCTCGACGACGGCTATTCGACCGGGTCGAGCATCATGCCGCAGAAGAAGAATCCCGACATCGCCGAGCTCGCACGCGGCAAGTCGGGCCGGCTCATCGGAAACCTGACGGGTCTGCTGGCGACGCTCAAGGCGCTGCCGCTCGCGTACAACCGCGATCTGCAGGAGGACAAGGAGCCCGTCTTCGACTCGGTGCGCACCCTCGAGACGCTGTTGCCGGCGTTCGCGGGCATGGTCGCGACGATGCGGTTCCACACCGCGCGCATGGCCGAGCTCGCGCCGCAGGGCTTCTCGCTCGCGACCGATGTCGCCGAATGGCTCGTCAAGCACGGCGTGCCGTTCCGCGATGCGCACGAGATCTCGGGTCACCTGGTGCGGGTGTGCGAAGAGAACGGTCTCGAGCTCCACGAGGTCACCGATGCCCAGCTCGCCTCGGTGTCGTCTCACCTGACGCCCGAGGTGCGCGAAGTGCTGAGCGTCGAGGGATCGGTCGCGAGCCGCACCGGCGCGGGCGGCACGGCGCCCGTCCGGGTGGCGGAGCAGCGTGCGGAGCTGATCCAGCGCGTGCAGTCGGCCGCCCACGCCCTGGGGCTGTGACACTGATCGATTCGCGTAGATAAGCATTGAACTGATATTCACGAAATATCAGTGATATGCTGATCGTATGCCAGTCGCAGTGACGGTCGACATCGTCGGATCGCGGCGCCTGCCCGACCGCGACGCCGCTCAGCGTGCGCTCGACGACGCCATCGCGCGCGTCGAGCGCGATCTCCCTGTCGCTGAACGCCCGCTCCGGCCCACGGTCGGCGACGAGCTGCAGGGGGTCTTCGCGACGCTCGACGCCGCCCTCGCGACGACGCTGCTCGTCCAGCTCGCGCTGCCCGACATCGTCGAGTGCCGCTTCGGGCTCGGCATCGGCGAGACCGGGCTTGTCGCCTCGGCGTCCGGCGACATCCCCGACGGCCCCGCGTGGTGGGCCGCGCGCGCGGCGATCGATCACGTGCACGCGCTGGAGCAGCGGACGGTGCCGAGCGCACGCACGTGGGTGGTCGCCCACGACGAGGCGGGGGATGCCGCACACGATGCCGCCCGTCGCGCCGACGCCTACCTGCTCGCGCGCGATCAGGTCGTCGGCGTCATGTCCGAGCGTGCCCGGCGCCTGACCTACGGACGGTGTTTCGGAGTGACGCAGCGTGAGCTGGCGGCGCAGGAGGGCGTCACCCAGTCCGCCGTGTCACAGCTGCTCGCGGCATCCGGGGCCGCCGCCGTCGTCGAGGGGTTCCGGCTGCTCCAGCCGTGAGGCCCTCAGAAGATCGCGAGGCGCACGAGGCCGCCGACGACCCCGGCCCACAGCAGGCTCGCGAGGGTGCCGATGATGAAGCGCTCGCGCGCCTCGGCGGTGGCGAGCTCCGAGAACCGGCCGATGCCCTTGACGGCCACGACCACCGCGATCGCCTCGGGGTAGCCCGCGATGATGGAGATGACCACGGCAACGCGCTCCAGGTACCCGATGACGGTGCCGCCGCGCATCAGCGTGCGCATCTCGGTCTCGCCGTCCTCCGCGGCGGGGACGGCGAGCAGGATGCCGCCGTCATCGGTCTCTCGCACCCTGCCGCCTGTCGCGGCGTCGAGCACCCGCCGCGTCACGGGGTTGCCCCCGAGGACGGCGACCGCGATGCCGAGGAGGGCCAGCATGAGGCCCATGAGCGTCGGGATCTTCACCGGCGAGATCGCGACGACGACCAGGGCGAGGGTGACCAGCGCGCCCGCGATGACGAGGGGCACCGTGGCGGGCCGACGCAGGCTCACGACGATCAGCACGAGCGCCCCGCACAGTGCGAGGAACAGGAAGATCGACAGGATCGCGACGAGGATCGCCTCGGGGAACGGCACCATGCGTGGAAGTCTGGCACGCGCCCCCGACGCGGCAGGGTGCGACGGGCCGCACGGCGGCGGGATGAGGATCGGGCGCTGATAACCTGGCCAGCGTGTCTGAAACCAACGTGAGCGCACCGGATCAGTCCGTGCGCGCGCTGGCTCCCGCCAACGACCCGACGTTCGAGAACGTATGGGACGAGATCGTCTGGCGCGAACTGGTGCATGTGTCCACCGACCAGGAGGCGCTGCGCGCCCTTCTCGCCGGAGACGCGATCACGTATTACTGCGGCTTCGACCCGACCGCACCGAGTCTCCACCTCGGCAACCTCGTCCAGCTGATCCTGATGCGCCGGCTCCAGCTGGCCGGCCACAAGCCGCTCGGGCTCGTGGGCGGCTCCACGGGACTCATCGGCGACCCCCGTCCCTCGGCCGAGCGCACGCTCAACACCAAGGAGACGGTGGGCGAGTGGGTGGGGTACCTGCGCTCGCAGGTGGAGCGCTTCCTGAGCTTCGAGGGCGAGAACGCCGCTCGCATGGTCAACAACCTCGACTGGACCGCGCCGATGAGCGCGATCGACTTCCTGCGCGAGATCGGCAAGCACTACCGCGTCGGCACGATGCTGAAGAAGGATGCGGTCGCGGCACGCCTCAACTCCGAGGCGGGCATCAGCTACACCGAGTTCAGCTACCAGATCCTGCAGGGAATGGACTACCTCGAGCTGCACCGCCAGTACGGCTGCGTGCTGCAGACGGGCGGCAGCGACCAGTGGGGCAACCTCACGAGCGGCACGGATCTCATCCACCGCGTCGAGGGCGTCTCGGTGCACGCGATCGGCACGCCGCTGATCACCAACAGCGACGGCACCAAGTTCGGCAAGAGCGAGGGCAACGCGATCTGGCTGGATGCCGCCATGTGCAGCCCGTACCGGATGTACCAGTTCTGGCTCAACACCGACGACGCCGACGTGGTCCAGCGCCTCAAGATCTTCACGTTCCTCTCGCGCGCCGAGATCGAGGAGTACGAGCGCCTCGTCGCCGACGAGCCGTTCCGCCGCGCCGCGCAGAAGCGCCTGGCCGTCGAGGTCACGACGTTCGTGCACGGACCGGATGCCGCGGCCGCCGTGATCGCGGCGTCGGAGGCGCTCTTCGGCCAGGGCGACCTCGCCGCGCTCGACGCGGCGACGCTGCGGCAGGCGCTGGAGGAGCTGCCGAACGCGACGGTCGCGACGGGCACCCCCGTCGTGCAGGCGCTCGTCGACACCGGACTCGTGACGAGCCTGTCCGAGGCCCGTCGTGCCATCGCCCAGGGCGGCGTGTCGCTCGACGGCACGAAGGTCGACGACGATGCTGCGGTCGTGGCGGGGACTCTGCCGGGAGGTGTCTCGGTGCTGCGCCGCGGCAAGAAGACCCTCGCCGGCGTGTTCGTGGCCTGACCCGGACGGATGCCGTTCACCCCGAGCCACGCCGTCGTCGCGCTGCCGTTCGTCCGGACGCCGCTGGCTCCGGCCGCCATCGCGGTCGGAGCCATGACGCCGGACCTGCCGCTGTTCGTCCGCGGCCTGCCGCTGCACTACGGGGTCACGCACTCGTTCGCGTGGCTGCCCGTGACGATGCTCGCGGCGCTGGCGCTGCTCCTCGTGTGGCGGTGCGTACTGCGCCCCGCCGCCCGTGAGCTCTCGCCGGGCAGGCTGGCGGCGCGGCTGCCGGGGGAGTGGGATGCCGCGGCCGCCGCCTCGGCACGGGAGACGTTCGCCGGGGCGCCGGCGGTGCGGGTCACCGTCCGCAGCGTGATGCTGCTGGTCGTGTCGCTGGCGATCGGGGTCGCGAGCCACATCGTGTGGGACCTCTTCACGCACGAGGGGCGGTGGGGCGCGGTCGCGCTCCCCGCCCTCGACGAGGAGTGGGGTCCGCTCCCGGGGTACAAGTGGCTGCAGTATGGGTCGAGCATCGTCGGCCTCGCGATCCTCGGCACGTTCATGCTGGCGCGGCGGCCGGATGCGGCATCCCCGACCCGGTTGCTGCCGGGCTGGGTGCGCTGGTGCTGGTGGGTGTCGCTGCCGGTGGTCCTGGTCGTCGCCTGGGGCTGGGGCTATGCCCTGCAGGGGCCGTTCGACACGTCGTTCACGCCGGCACACCTGGGCTACCGCGTCCTGCCGCCGGCGTGTGCCGGCTGGGGTGCCGCGACCCTGATCCTGTGCGTCGCGATCCAGGTGCTGCGGGGGCGGCGTTCCCGCTCCGATTGACGCTCGGAAGGCGCGACACGCCCGGGATGCAGGGCCGATTCGACGGGACCCCGGCGCGTACGTAAAGTATTACGAGTTCGCCCCACAGGGAAGCGGAGAGGCCCACAGCCTTACCCCCTCAAGCGGAGAACGATCCCCTTCCTCTTCACTCCTTACAGCGAGTGGGCCTCCGGGTCTAGGATGGGATTCCTGCTTCGGAGACCGCGGTCGCCGGCCGGCCGGTTGATCTCAGGATCACGGCGTGTCGGTTTGACAGACGGACCGGGCGGGATAAGATAGTGAAGTTGCCCAGCCGGGGCAGCGGGCCCGGTGGTCTGTTGCTGGCTGGTGCGTCCGATCTTTGAGAACTCAACAGCGTGCACTTGTCAAATGCCAAATTTATTTCTCTGTCGACCAGTTTTCTGGTTGGTGGGGGTCTTTT
>NZ_JBHXJQ010000006.1:13443-264217 GCF_042722305.1 Microbacterium sp. NPDC058389 | reverse complement strand
CCGGCCGGTTGTCTTCTCCCGGGGTGTGGGCCCGTGTTTTTTTCCGGGGCGCCCACGGGTCTGGGGGGGTAAAACTACCCCCCCCCGCCCGGGCGCCCCCCCCCCCGCCCCCCGGGCCCCCCGAACCACACGCAAGAAACCGCACGACGCGCGCCGGGCAGGCGCGCCCGACAAAGGAGTCCGAATGACCGAGCTGACCCGTGACGTCGTCATCATCGGCGCCGGCGCTGCCGGCACCACCGCCGCCAACGAACTGAAGAAGGCCGGCCTGTCGGTCGTCGTGCTCGAAGCCCGCGACCGCGTCGGCGGCCGCCTGTGGACCGACGTCATCGACGGCGCCATGCTCGAGATCGGCGGCCAGTGGGTCTCGCCCGACCAGGACGCGCTGAAGGAGACCATCGCCGAGCTCGGGCTGGAGACCTACAGCCGCTACCGCGACGGCGACAGCGTCTACGTCGGACCCGACGGCACGCTGCACCGCTTCACCGGTGAGATGTTCCCCGTCTCGCCCGAGACCGAGCAGGCGATCGCCGAGATCACCGAGCGCCTGGACGCCATGGTCGCCGAGATCGACCCCGACCGGCCGTGGGAGCACCCGAACGCCGCCGAGTGGGACGCCGTCACGTGGGACGCCTGGCTGCGTGCCCAGACCGACGACGACGAGGCCGTGCGCAACCTCGCGTTCGCGACCGGCTCGGCCATGCTCACCAAGCCCACGCACACGTTCTCGCTGCTGCAGTCGCTGCTGATGGCGGCCTCGGCGGGCTCGTACTCCAACCTCGTCGACGCGGACTTCATCCTCGACAAGCGCGTCGTCGGCGGCCTGCAGCAGGTCCCGATCCTGCTCGCCGAGCGCCTCGGCGACGACGTCCTGCTCGGGCACGCGGTCCGCACGCTGGAGTGGTCGGAGGACGGCGTCACCGTCCACGCCGACGGCGACCTGCACGTCCACACGCGCTACGCGATCCTCGCCCACGCCCCCGTGCTCTACGACCGCATCTCGTTCGTCCCGGCACTGCCGCGTCGCCAGCACCAGCTGCACCAGCACCTCTCGATGGGCTTCGTCATCAAGGTGCACGCGGTCTACGACCGCCCGTTCTGGCGCGAGCAGGGCCTGTCGGGCACGGCGTTCAGCCCCTACGAGCTGTCGCACGAGGCCTACGACAACACCAACCACGGCGACGAGCGCGGCACGCTCGTCGGCTTCGTCAGCGACCAGAACGCCGACGACCTGTTCACCCTGTCGGCCGAGGAGCGCAAGGAGCGCATCCTCGAGTCGCTGTCGCACTACTACGGCCCCGAGGCCAAGAACCCCGTCGTCTACTACGAGAGCGACTGGGGCTCGGAGGAGTGGACGCGCGGCGCCTACGCCGCCAGCTTCGACATGGGCGGCCTGCACCGCTACGGTGCCGACCTGCGCACGGCGGTCGGTCCGATCCACTTCGCCTGCAGCGACATGGCCGGCGCCGGCTACCAGCACGTCGACGGCGCGATCCGCATGGGTCGCTTCGCCGCGGCCAACGTCCTCGAAGCGGCACGACGGTGACCGCCCGGATCGTCGTCGGGTACACCGCGACCGACGCCGGCGCCGATGCCGTCGCGCTCGGCGCGCGTCTCGCGGTGGCCGCAGGCGCCGAGCTCGACCTCGTCCTCGTGCTGCCGGGCGAGGACCGCAGCGTCATCACCCCGCCCGACGCGAGCTACGACCGGTACCTGCAGGGGCAGGCCGAGACGTGGCTCGCCGAGGCGACGGCGACGATCCCGGATGCCGTCACCTCGAGGTCGCACGTCCGCTTCGCCGATTCGTTCGCCGAGGGGCTGGTGGTCGCGGCGCACGAGTTCGCGGCATCCCTCATCGTCGTCGGCGCCGCCAACGGCGGCCTGCGGGGACGCCACCGCCTGGGCACGGTCGCGAACGAGCTGCTGCACTCGTCGGACGTCCCGGTCGTGCTCGCCCCCGAGGGGTCGCGCCGCATGGAGGCAACCGGCATCACCCGCGTGACGGCCGCGATCGGCACCCGGCCGGGCGCCGAGGCGCTGCTCGACGCGAGCATCGCCCTCGCCTCCGCCACCGGCGCCGAGCTGCGCCTGCTGTCGCTGGTGTCGGTTGACCTGCCGGCCACGGTCGACACCGGCGTGATCCGCATCGCGGGCGCCGCGCACGCCGACGACGTCCTCGGCAAGGCACTGGACGCCCTCCCCGACGACGTCCAGGCCGACGTCGTCGTCGCCCGCGGCGACAGCATCGAAGACGCTGTCGCCCACCTCGGGTGGGAGCCGGGCGAGATCGCTGTCGTCGGCTCCAGCCGGCTGGCTCAGCCCCGGCGCCTGTTCCTCGGCTCGACGGCGGCGAAGATGCTGCACGAGCTCCCCGTACCGATGGTCGTCGTGCCGCGCACGCGCCAGGAAGGCGCGTCACGATGAGCGCTCCACAGAACTCCGGCGCCGCGGCGCCGCTCGCCCCCGCTTCCGGCGCCCACGCCGGCGAGCTGTCGAAGAAGGGCCTGAGCGCCGGCGCTGTCGGCGTCCTCGGCGCCGTCGTCATCGGCGTCTCGACGATCGCCCCCGCCTACACCCTCACGGCGTCGCTCGGCCCGACCGTCGCCGTCGTCGGCACGCAGGTCCCGGCGATCATCCTGGTGGGCTTCATCCCGATGCTGCTGACCGCGTTCGGCTACCGCGAGCTCAACCGCGCCATGCCCGACTCGGGGACGTCCTTCACGTGGGGCGTGCGCGCCTTCGGCCCGTGGATCGGCTGGCTGACCGGCTGGGGCCTCATCGCCGCCACCGTCATCGTGCTGTCGAACCTGGCCGGCATCGCCGTCGAGTTCCTGTTCCTGCTGATCTCGCAGCTGTCGGGCAACCCCGACATCGCCGAGCTGGCGTTCAACCCGATCATCAACGTGGTGGTCTGCCTGCTGTTCATGCTGGGTGCGACGCTCATCTCGTACCGCGACATGCAGACGACCCAGAAGTTCCAGTACGTGCTGGTCGGCTTCCAGGTCGTGGTGCTCGTGCTCTTCGCGGTCGTCGCGATCGTGAAGGCGGTGGACGGCGAGGCGCCCGATCCGACGGCGTTCTCGTGGTCGTGGTTCAACCCGTTCGAGGTGTCGTCGTTCAGCGCATTCGCCGCCGGCCTCTCGCTGTCGATCTTCATCTTCTGGGGCTGGGACGTCGTCCTCACCATGAACGAGGAGACCAAGAACCCGGCGAAGACCCCCGGCCGCGCCGCGATGCTGACGGTCGTCATCGTCGTGAGCCTGTACCTGCTGCTGTCGATCGGCCTCATCATGTTCGCCGGCGTCGGATCGACCGGTCTGGGGCTTGCCAACGAGGACATCTCGGCCAACGTCTTCTTCGCCCTGTCGGACCCGATCCTCGGGCCCCTCGCGTTCCTGGTGTCGCTCGCGGTGCTGTCGAGCTCGGCCGCCTCGCTGCAGTCGACGGCCGTCGGCCCGGCGCGCACCCTCCTGGCGATGGGCCATTACGGCGCCCTGCCGGCGAAGTTCGCGAAGGTGAGCCCGCGGTTCTTCACGCCCGGCTACGCCACGGTCGTCTCGGCGATCGTCGCCTCGGTGTTCTACGCCGTCATGCGCATCGTCAGCGAGAACGTCCTCACCGACACGATCCTGTCGCTCGGCATGATGATCTGCTTCTACTACGGCCTCACCGCGTTCGCGTGCGTCTGGTACTTCCGCAAGCAGTGGTTCGACTCGGCGCGGAGCTTCTTCTTCACGTTCCTGTTCCCGCTCGTCGGCGGTGCCATCCTCGCGGTGCTGTTCGTCACGACCCTCATCGACTCGATGGACCCGGCTTACGGCAGCGGGTCGAACATCGGCGGCGTCGGCCTCGTGTTCGTGCTCGGTGTCGGCATCATCGTCGTCGGCATCGTGATCATGATCTGGCAGGCGATCAAGCGTCCGGCGTTCTTCCGTGGTGAGACACTCAGTATCGACGCACCCGAAAGCCTTCGACGCGCCCGGCGCTGACCGGCAGACTGACCCCATCCCTTCGATCGGAGAAGCATCCATGAGCGACTACGCCGTCGTCAACCCGGCCACGGGCGAGACCCTGGCCACGTATCCGACCATCACCGACGAGGCCCTCGAGGCCGCGATCGCGGGGGCGGATGCCGCCTACCGCACGTGGCGGACGACCCCGGTCGCCGAGCGCGCTGCCGGCATCCGGAAGGTCGCCGATCTGCACCGCGAGCGTCGTGAAGAGCTCGCCGCGATCATCGTGCGCGAGATGGGCAAGCCGCTGGAGGCGGCGCTCGGCGAGGTCGACTTCGCCGCCGACATCACGCAGTACTACGCCGATCACGCCGACCGCATCACGGGCGACCAGCCGCTGGAGATCGACGGCGACGGCACCGCGGTGATCCGCCGCTCGCCGCTGGGCGTGCTCCTGGGCATCATGCCGTGGAACTTCCCGTACTACCAGGTCGCCCGCTTCGCGGCGCCGAACCTGGTGGTGGGAAACACCATCCTGCTCAAGCACGCCCCGCAGTGCCCCGAGTCGGCGGCCGCGATCGCGCAGCTGTACGCGGATGCCGGACTGGGCGGCGAGTACACGAACATCTACGCCACCAACGACCAGGCGGCCGCCGTGATCGCCGACCGCCGTGTGCAGGGCGTGTCGGTCACGGGCTCGGAGCGCGCGGGCGCCGCCGTGGCCGAGATCGCCGGGCGCAACCTCAAGAAGGTGGCGCTCGAGCTCGGCGGGTCCGACCCGTTCATCCTGCTGTCGACCGACGATCTGGACGCCACGGTCGAGGCGGCGGTCGCCGCCCGCCTCGACAACAACGGGCAGTCCTGCAACGCCGCCAAGCGGTTCATCGTGGTCGACGGCCTGTACGACGCGTTCCTCGAGAAGTTCACGGCCGCGATGGCCGGCGCGAAGGTCGGCGACCCGTTCGCCGACGACACCGTGCTGGGCCCGCTGTCGTCGCTCACGGCCGCAGAGCGCATCGCCGCGCAGGTCGACAACGCCGTGGCGCAGGGCGCGACGCTCGTCGCCGGCGGCGTCCGCGACGGGGCCTACTACCCGGGCACGGTGCTCACCGGCGTGACGAGCGACATGGACGCGTACCGCGAGGAGTTCTTCGGCCCCGTCGGCGTCGTCTACAAGGTCGCCGACGAGGACGCCGCGGTGGCGCTCGCCAACGACACGAGCTTCGGACTCGGCTCGTACGTGTTCACGACCGACGAGGAGCAGGCCGCCCGCGTCGCCGACAAGATCGACGCCGGCATGGTCTATGTCAACGTGGTCCTGGCCGACGAGCCCGCGCTGCCCTTCGGCGGCGTGAAGCGCTCCGGCACGGCCCGTGAGATGGGCTTCCTCGCCGCCGACGAGTTCGTCAACAAGAAGCTCATCCGCGTCGGCGTCTGATCGCGTTCCGCAATCGGTCGTTGAGCGAGCGAGGTGCGAGCGAGACGAAACGCAGTGCTGCACGAGCGACCTCGTGCAGCACTGCGTTTCGTCTTCGCGCGCCGGAGCGCGCTCCGCTCGACGACCGATAGCGGGTTCAGAGCCGGATGCGGGCCTCGACGAGCGCCTCGTCGGCCCACTGCACCTGCTGCGGCGTCCCCCAGCGGACGGCGGCATCCCGAGCCGTCTCGAACGAGGTGATGGCGTCGCCGACGCGTCCCGCGTCGAGCCGCCGCCACCCGGTGTTGTTGTGCAGCGCGACGCGCCAGCGGAGCGTGCGCGGATCGTCGACGGCGTCGAGCACCGCGAGCGCGGCGGCCGTCCACTCGTCGGCCTGGTCGGCGTCGGCGATCGCGAGCATGTGCAGTGCGTCGACGCGGACGAAGACGAGATCTGATCGGGATGCCGCATCCACCGCCGCGGTGAGGTAGGGGATCGCCGCGTCGGGGTCGCCGGCGGAGTTGCGCACGCGGCCGCGTTCGAGCGCCGCCCGTGCGGCGACGGCGTCGTCGCCGATGGCCACCGCATCCAGCGCCTCATCGGCCTCGGCGAAGCGGTCCTGCAGGCCGAGGGCGCGCGCGATCTGCGTCTGCAGCTCGGCGCGGACGCCGGCATCCTCCGCGTCGTCGGCGGCGCGCCGCAGCCGTGCTTCGGAGGACGCCGGGTCGGAGAAGTCCCACAGCTCGTCGAGCCGCGTCTGCGACAGGGTCATGCCCGAATGCTAACCCGCCGTCCGGGGGTGTCGTGCCGGGCGTCCAAGGGCGAGGATGGGGGTATGGCTGACACACCGGACCCCGTCGTCGCGCTCTCGGACGAGCAGTGCTGGGAGCGCCTGCGCGGGCAGGAGCTCGGACGGCTCGTCACCCACGTGGGGGACGTGCTCGACATCTTCCCCGTGAACTACGTCGTCGACGGCGCGACGGTGCTGTTCCGCACCGCGCAGGGGAGCAAGCTGTTCGAGCTCACCGTCAACGACGAGGTGCTGTTCGAGGTCGACGACCACACCGACACCGATGCCTGGAGCGTGATCCTGCGCGGCCGCGCGCACCCGCTCGACCGCTCCGCCGACGTCGAGCGCGCGGACGGGCTGGGGCTGCGTCCGTGGATCCCGACGCTCAAGTACACGTACGTGCGGGTCGAGCCGACCGCGGTGTCGGGACGCGCCTTCGAACGCGCCCCGGAGCCCGACCGGTACGGCATCCAGCAGTACTGAGCGAGGCCGGCAGGCGTCAGGTGCGCTCGGTCGTCCAGGGCGCCAACGCGTCGCCGACGGCAGCGGTCAGCGCAGCGTGCCGCTGGGCCTCCGTCATGCCCTCCGCCTCGCGCGCGACGGCGGCTGCGGCCGCAGAGGCCGCACCGACGAACGCGCCCACCAGCGCCGCCGCCTGCACGGGGGAGTAGCGGTCGGGGTAGGCGCGGTGCAGGGCGTCGCCGATGGCCGTCTGCGCGTCGGCGAGCCGGCGCAGCGCATGGCCGCGGACCGACGGCTCGCTCTCGACGAGGGCGACCCGCAGCGCGGCGCGGTCTCCGAGCAGGTCGGTGACCGCGATGTCGGCTCCTTGCAGCGCCCGGAGGAGGGCCGGGATGGGCTCGTCGTCCCCGGCACGCTGCTCGAGCGCGTCGACGGCCAGGCGGACGCGCTCGTCGGCGTCCGGGAAGAGCAGGTCGTCCTTGGTCGCGAAGTAGGTGAACGCGGTCCGTGTCGAGACGCCGGCAGCGGCGGCGATGTCGGCAACGGTCGTCTCGGCATACCCGCGCTCGCGGAACAAGCGGTCGGCGGCGTCGACGAGCTGTCGGCGCGTGCGTTCGCGCTTCTGTTCGCGCAGTCCCGTCATCCCCGCAGACTAGCGCACGAATTGCACGTGGTGCAGAAATACACTGAGTGCTAATCTGCAGTGCATGCAGAAATATCGGATCCTCATCGTCGGCGCGGGGATCGCGGGAGCGGCCGCCGGAGCACTGCTCGGACGCAGCGGGCACGACGTGACCCTCGTCGAACGCAGTGCGGGCGTCCGCTCCAGCGGCAGTCCTGTCGACATCCGAGGGGAGGCGCTCGGGGTCGTTCGCGACCTCGGACTCGAGGCCGCCGCTCGCGAACGCGACACCGGAGCCCGCACGCTCGCGCTGGTGGGGCGCGACGGCCGCCCGTTCACCACCATCGGGATGCGCGGCGACCCCGCCGACATCGAGATCGCCCGCGTCGACCTGGCATCCGTGCTGGCCGGTGCGGCGGCGGAGGTCGCCGAAGTGCGGTTCGACGACACCTTCGCGGACCTGGCTGCGGATGCCGGCGGCGTCGGCGTGCGGTTCGCCTCAGGCCGGCACGCGCGCTTCGACCTCGTCATCGGGGCCGACGGACAGAACTCCGCGACCCGCCGCACGCTGTGGGGTGTGGATGCCGCCTACCGGCGTGCGCCGCGCCTGGCCATCGCCACCGCGCCGCTGTCGCTGGAGATCGAGGATCCACGCGTGGTGACGATGTACAACGAGCCGGGTGTCTCGCTGACGATTCATCCGGCCGGCGGTCGGCCGGGCGTCGCCTTCATCTTCCGGACGGCCGACGCGCCCGCCGACCGCGCGGCCCAGATCGCGCTGCTGCGGCGCCGCTACGCGTCCACCGGGTGGCGCGCCGCCGAGTTCCTGGCCGCGCTGGACGACGTCCCCGACCTGTACTTCGACCGCGTGCGTCGTGTGGCCGCGCGCTCGTGGGCGCACGGCCGAGTGACGCTGCTCGGCGACGCGGCGTCGAGCCTCACGATCCTCGGAGAGGGATCCAGCATGGCGATCCTCGGGGCGCGCACACTCGATCGTGCGCTGCGGGAAGCGCCGGACGTGCCGGCCGCGCTCGCCGCGTACGAGGCCCGTCACCGGCCCGTCGTCGAGCGGGCGCAGAGCGGCGCCGCGCTGGGTGCGGCGTTCCTCGTGCCCGCCGGAGCGGTCGGACTCGGCATCCGCGATCTCGTGGCCCGGGCGCTGCGGCGGCTCTGACGGCCGCCTCGGTTCGCGGGGCCCCCGGGCATGCCGTACACTTGATCGTGCAGTTGAAGTCTGCATTCTTTCGCTGTGCCTGCTGGTCAGGAACAGCGCTCCCCGGTCGGACGACGGGGGAGGAGTGCGGGTTCAGCGAGACCCCCGGGTCTCTAGGGCGGTAGCTCAATTGGCAGAGCAGCGGTCTCCAAAACCGCAGGTTGCAGGTTCGATTCCTGTCCGCCCTGCGCTCAGCGCAACATCGGCAGGTCCGATGGTTGACAAACACAGTGTGCCGATCCGTGTCGGCTCACGGAAGGTAATCAGGTGGCATCGATGGTTCAGGACGAGCCGAAGGGCGAAGTCGTCCCCGCTGAGGGAACGACCGCGCCTCGCGAGAAGAAGCCCAACGTCTTCGCTCGCATCGCCCTGTTCATCCGCCAGGTCTTCGCCGAGCTCCGCAAGGTCGTCACGCCGACGCGCCAGGAGCTGCTGAAGTACACCTTGGTCGTGCTCGGCTTCGTCGTCGTGATGATGGCGCTCGTCTACGGCCTCGACGTGCTGTTCGTGTGGATCACGGCGAACGTCTTCGGAGTGCCCGGCTCCTGATCCCGAGCGCCCCGGCTCGCGCCAGGGGCATGACACGGGCGGACCGCAGGTCCGGCAGCGGACGGAACGGAAGAGAACTCACGTGACGGAAAGATATTCGGACGACGCGGATTGGGCGACGGCTGCCGAGCAGTCGTCGGAGGACGACGAGGCTCAGGAGGGCAACGTCCTCGCCGCCGAGGAGCACTCGGTCGAAGCGGCCGAGCATCTCGCGATCCACGTGGTGGACGACGAGGACGCGGACGACTCCGACCTGGACGACATCGACATCGACGACCCGGAGGCCGACGCGATCGTGAACGACGCACTGAACCTGGACGAGGCTGCGGAGACCGAGGCGGCCGCCGAGGTCATCAACGACTCCATCGCCGAAGAGGTCGCCGAGCTCGAGGCCGAGGCCGCGGACGAGGTCACCCCCTACGACGGTCCCGACGTGAACGGCGACGACGACGAGCCCGTCCTCGACGAGGACTTCGTCGCCGAGGTGGATGCCGCCGCCGCGGTGGTCGACGACGTCGAGGCCGACGAAGAGGCCGACGAAGAGGCCGACGACGACGAGGACCCGTACGAGGCGTTCCGCCTTGAGCTGCGCACCCTTCCGGGCAAATGGTACGTCATCCACTCGTACGCCGGCTTCGAGCGCAAGGTGAAGGCCAACATCGAGCAGCGCAAGTCGACGCTCGAGGTCGAAGAGGACATCTACCAGATCGAGGTCCCGATGGAGGACGTCGTCGAGATCAAGAACGGGCAGCGCAAGATGGTCACGCGCGTCCGGATCCCCGGCTACGTGCTCGTGCGCATGGAGCTCAACGAGGACACCTGGTCCGTCGTGCGTCACACGCCCGGCGTCACCGGCTTCGTGGGCAACGCGCACAACCCGACCCCGCTGCGCTTCGAAGAGGCCTTCAACATGCTGAAGAGCCTGGTCGAGGTCAAGGAGGTCGCTGCCGCGAAGGGCGGCGCCGCCAAGAAGGGTCAGCCCGCGGCCGCGCGCGTCATCGCCGAGGTCGACTTCGAGGTCGGCGAGACCATCACGATCAAGGAAGGCTCGTTCGCGGGCCTGCCCGGCACGATCAGCGAGATCAAGCCCGAGAGCGGCAAGCTCACGGTCCTCGTCTCGCTCTTCGAGCGCGAGACCCCGGTCGAGCTGTCGTTCGACCAGGTCACCAAGCTCTGACACAGACTTCCCGGGTATCGTCCCGGGAGAACCGCTGTCCGGAGATGCCGGACGTGCGGGAGAAGGGATGCCCCTGGCATCCGTTCGATGAAAGGAAAGAAGAATGGCACCGAAGAAGAAGGTGACCGGCCTGATCAAGCTTCAGATCAACGCCGGTGCAGCCAACCCGGCGCCGCCGATCGGCCCCGCGCTCGGTCAGCATGGCGTCAACATCATGGAGTTCTGCAAGGCGTACAACGCCGCGACCGAGTCGCAGCGCGGCAACGTCATCCCCGTGGAGATCACCGTCTACGAGGACCGCAGCTTCACGTTCATCCTGAAGACCCCGCCGGCCGCTGAGCTCATCAAGAAGGCTGCGGGCGTCCAGAAGGGCTCGAAGACGCCTCACACGGTCAAGGTCGCCAAGCTCACCAAGGAGCAGGTGCGCCAGATCGCCGAGACGAAGATGCCCGACCTGAACGCGAACGACATCGAGGCCGCCTCGCTGATCATCGCCGGCACCGCCCGTTCCATGGGCATCACGGTCGAGGACTGAGGGGAATAACGACTATGGCTACCAAGTCCAAGGCCTTCCAGGCTGCTGCCGCCAAGATCGAGGCGGACAAGTTCTACACCCCGACCGAGGCTGTCGCCCTCGCGAAGGAGACCGGTTCGGCGAAGTTCGACTCGACCGTCGAGGTCGCGCTCAAGCTCTCGGTCGACCCGCGCAAGGCGGACCAGATGGTGCGCGGCACCGTCATCCTCCCGCACGGCACCGGCAAGACCGCCCGCGTCATCGTGTTCGCGACGGGTCCGGCCGCTGAGGCCGCGATCGCCGCGGGCGCCGACGAGGTCGGTGGCGCCGAGCTCATCGAGAAGGTCGCCGCCGGCTGGACCGCGTTCGACGCGGCCGTCTCGACGCCCGAGCTCATGGGCCAGGTCGGTCGTCTGGGTAAGGTGCTCGGCCCCCGCGGCCTCATGCCCAACCCCAAGACCGGCACCGTGACCCCCAACCCGGCCAAGGCCGTGGAGGAGATCAAGGGCGGCAAGATCGAGTTCCGCGTCGACAAGCACGCCAACGTGCACTTCGTCGTGGGCAAGGCGTCGTTCTCGGCCGACCAGCTCGACGAGAACCTCAAGGCCGCGCTCGAAGAGATCGTGCGCCTGAAGCCCTCGAGCTCGAAGGGCCGTTACATCCAGAAGGGCGCCGTGTCGACCACGTTCGGCCCCGGCATCCCGCTGGACGTCAACGCGCTCGTCTGACGCTTCGACAAGCTCAGCGACCGCAAGGTCGCAGCGCAAGGGGCCTCACCTCCGGGTGGGGCCCCTTCGTCATGCCCGGGTGTCACACCTCCGCGCGCCGCCGGTGCGCGGAGTAGCGTCGGAAGCATGGCCGAGACGCTGCAGCAACTGTTGGGAATCGACGCGCCGATCGTGCTCGGCCCCTTCGGCGGGCTGTCGTCCGTCGAGCTGACCGCGACCGTGAGCGACCAGGGCGGCCTCGGCTCGTACGGCCTGTACGGCTACGACGCCGATCGCATCAGCGACACGATCGCGGCGCTGCGCTCCGCGACGGCGCGGCCGTTCGCGGTGAATCTGTGGCTGCCGACCGGCGACGAGGTCACGCCGGGCGAGGTGGACCTCGCACCGGCGCGCGCCGCGCTCGCACCGCTGTTCGAGGCGGCGGGCATCGCGCCGCCGGCGACTCCGGTGGAATTCCTGCCCGACATCGCCTCGCAGCTGACGGCGGTGATGGATGCCGCACCCGCGGCGCTCAGCCTCGTCTACGGCGTTCCCGACCACCGCCTGGTGGAGGCGGCGCACAGCCGCGGCATCCGGATCATCGGAACGGCGACCACGGTCGCCGAGGCCGTCGCGCTCGACGAGTCCGGCGTCGACGCCATCGTCGCGACCGGCGCGGAGGCGGCCGGACACCGGGTGTCGTTCCTGCAGCCGCCCGAGGCGTCTCTCGTCGGGACGTTCGCGCTCGTGCCGCAGCTCGTCGACGCCGTGGATGTGCCGGTGATCGCCGCGGGCGGGATCGCCGACCGCCGCGGAGTCGCCGCGGCCTTCGCCCTGGGCGCCTCCGGCGTGCAGGTGGGCTCGGCCTTCCTGCGCACGCGTCAGTCCGCCGCGACCGACGCACATCGGCAGGCGATCGCCGAAGCGGCCGACACCGCCACCGTGCTCACCCGGGCGTTGAGCGGGCGGCTGGCACGCGGCATCCCGAACCGGGCCATGCGGACGATCGAGACGGCGGGCGTCATCGCACCGTTCCCTGCGCAGAACTGGCTCACCGGGGCGTTCCGTGCCGCAGCGGCGCGCCGCGGCGACGGCGACCTGGTGTCGCTGTGGGCCGGGCAGGCGGCGGGGCTCGCGCCCAGCGACGATGCGACCGAGGTGTTCGCCGAGCTCGCGGCGGGCCTGCCCGCCTGACCGATCACGCGGTCGGCAGCACCTCGAAGCCGCGCCCGCCGGTGGGGGAGGCGTCCGTCACGGCCGCGGACTCGACGATCGCGCCGGGAGGACCCCCGGCCATCCACGCGAGCACCTCGTCGACCTGGCCGGGCGTCCCCTCGACCTCCGCCTCCACCGAGCCGTCGCGGCGATTGCGCACCCAGCCCGACACCCCGGCCTCGCGGGCGACCATGCGCATCGTGTACCGGTAGCCGACGCCTTGCACCTCGCCGCCGACGATCACGTGCACGCGTCTCATGCCCGCCATCTTGCCGCGCCCCGCGCCGGCAGACCAGGATGCCGGTATGGGAACCGTCGACGAGTACCTCGAGAGCCTCGACCCCGACGACCGCGCGGTCGTCTCGCATGTGTTCGACGTGGTGCGCGCCGCGGTGCCGGACGTGGAGCAGGGGAAGAGCTACGGCATGCCGGCGCTGCTGTACCGGGGGAAGGCGCTCATCGCGGTCATGCGCACGAAGAAGCACATCGGTGTGTACCCGTTCAGCGGACGCGTGCCCGACGTGGTGGCCGCAGGGCTGTCCGAGGCGGCGCGCGAGAGCTTCGAGCACGACAAAGGCACCGTCCGGTTCCAGCCCGACGCTCCGCTGCCGGACGACACGATCCGTGCGATCGTGGCCGCGCGCATCGCCGAGATCGAGGATCCGTCGCTGCGCAAGGCCTGAGCCGTCACCCCGCGCTTGGCAGCACGAGCGAGACGCCGAGCGCGATCATGACGACCGCGATCACGGCGTCGAGGAGGCGCCAGGCGCGCGGCGTCGACAGCCAGCGCCCGAGCAGGCGCGCCCCGAAGGCGAGCCCGAAGAACCAGACCACGCTCGCCGCCATCGCCCCGGCCGCGAACAGCCACCGGTCATCGCCGTGCGTGTTCGCGACCGTGCCGAGCAGGAACACCGTGTCGAGGTACACGTGTGGATTCAGCCACGTGAGGGCGAGGCAGGTGAGCAGCGCCGGTGCGAGCCGCGTCCGGGTCGCGACGCCCGCCGAGGGCGAGCCGGATGCCGCCGACGCCGGCTCCGCGGTGCCGCCCAGCGCTTCGCCCGATGGACGCCAGGCCCGGCGCGCGGCGAGCAGACCGTACCCGACGAGGAACAGAGCGCCCGCCCAGCGGACGACCCCGATGAGCCACGGCACCGCCTGGAGCACCAGGCCGATGCCCGAGACCCCGAGTGCGATGAGGACCGCATCCGAGACAGCGCAGATCGTCGCGACCGCCAGCACGTGCTCGCGCCGCAGCCCCTGGCGCAGCACGAAGAGGTTCTGTGCGCCGATGGCGACGATCAGTGAGAAGCCGAGTCCGAGACCGGCGACGAGGGGCGAGAGCACTCCTCGACGGTAGGGCCGCCAGCATCCACAGTCCAGCTCATGGTTCTTCAGTAGCATTAGCAGTGCTTATGACACGAATATCGTTCGAGCTGGCCGAGACCCTCGCCGCCGTCGTCGAGGAGGGCACCCTCGACGCGGCCGCACGGCGGCTGCACGTGACCCCGTCGGCAGTGAGCCAGCGGATCAAGACGCTCGAGGAGCAGCTGGGCCGGCTCGTGCTGGTCCGCTCCAAGCCCGTGCGCGCCACCGAGGCGGGGGCGGCCATCGTCCGGCTCGCCCGCCAGGCGGCGCTGCTCGAGCACGACACGCTCGCGGCGCTCGGCGACGGAGCGGACGACGGCGCGCTCACGCGCGTGCCGCTGGCCGTGAACGCCGATTCGCTGGGCACGTGGTTCCTGGAGCCGCTCGCGCGGCTCGGCCGCCGGCATCCCGTCGTCTTCGATCTGCATCGCGACGATCAGGACTTCACGGCCGCCCTGCTGGAGTCGGGGACGGTCATGGGCGCCGTCACGACGCGTGCCACCGCGGTGAGCGGCTGCCGCGTGTCGGTGCTCGGCGCGCTGCGGTACGAGGCGGTCGCGACGCCCGCGTACGTCGCGCGCTGGCTCGGGGGCGACCGTGAGGCGGACCTGGCCGCCGCGCCCCTCGTCGACTTCGACCGCCGGGACGACCTGCAGAACGTCTGGCTCGCCGCGCAGGGCGTCGACCCCGGTCGGCCGCCGCGCCACTACGTGCCGGCGTCGAACGACTTCGCGACGGCGACGCGTCTCGGCCTCGGATGGGCGATGCTGCCGCGCCTGCAGTCCCAGGAGGCCCTCGACCGCGGTGAACTCGTGCTGCTCGGCGGCGACCCCATCGACACCGTGCTGCACTGGCAGCAGTGGAACCTGCGCTCCCCGCTTCTGGACGCCATCGCCGACGAGATCGTCGCCGAGGGGCGCCGGGTTCTGACGCCGGTCGGCTGAGCTCCGCGCCGCGTCAGCCGGCGGCGACCTGCAGCACGATCTTGCCGCGCGTGTGGCCGAGTTCGAGCTCCCGATGCGCGGACGCCGCGTCGTCGAGGTCGAACACGCGATCGATGTAGACCTGCACCGCGCCCGAATCGAGCAGCCGGCCGATCGTCGCCAGCGCGCCCCCGTCGGGCACGACCTTGTACGACGTGGCTCGGACGCCCGCCGCGGCCGCCGCCTCGGCATAGCCCGGCCAGGATCCCGTCGGCACCAGGATGTACAGGCCGCCGGGACGCAGCACGCGCAGCGAACGGGTCCCCGTGTCGGCGTGCACGTTGCCCACGAGGTCGATGACGACGTCGACGTCGGCCACCACCTCGTCGAAACGGGTCGTGTTGTGGTCGATCACGACCGCGGCGCCGAGTTCGCGCACCCACGACGCGTTGCGCCCTGATGCGGTCGCGGTCACGTGCGCGCCGAAGTACGCGGCGAACTGCACCGCGAAGTGGCCGACGCCGCCGCTCGCGGCGTGGATCAGGATGCGCTGACCCTCGTGGGCATGCGCCGTCTCGACGACGAGCCCCCAGGCCGTGAGCGCCGCGAGCGGGACCCCTGCCGCCTCGACATGGGACAGGGCCGCCGGCTTGCGCGCGACCGACAGCGTCGGCGCGACGACGTACTCGGCGTAGGTGCCGCCCGTCCGCGGGAACGAGGCCATGCCGAACACGGGGGTGCCCGGAGGCAGCGGATGCGCTTCGAACGGGCTCTTCACGACAACGCCGCTGAAGTCGTATCCGAGCGTCGCGGGGTACGCGCCCACGGCGCCCGAGACGCCCGCTCCGGCGCGCGTCTTCGCGTCGATGGGGTTGATCCCCGCCGCCACCACGCGCACGAGCACCTCGCTGAGCACGGGCGAGGGGACGGCGAGGGATGCCGCACCCAGCGCCTCCGGTCCGCCGGGTTCGCCGATGACCATCGCGCGCATCTCGGCGGGCGGGGCGGCGACGGGCTCCAGCGGCGGTGCCGACGTCGATCGCAGCGACCTGATCCTCATCGCGAACTCCCTCCGCGGGCGTGCCGACGTCGGCACGGACGTAACCCGGTGACCCCAGTCAACCGTGCGTTCGTCTCGCCCGTGTTACGCGGGCGCTACCGCTGCGCGACGCCCGCATCGGGTGGATGGGGAACACTGGAGGGATGTCGATCGCCCACACCGTCGTCTTCCGCCTCGTCCACGCGCCCGGCTCGCCGGAGGAGGACGCCTTCCTCGACGACGCGTGGCAGGCGCTCACGTCGATCCCGGGCGTCGAGGACTTCCGGATCAGCAGGCAGGTGAGCGCGAAGAGCGACCTGGTCTTCCAGCTCGCCATGGTGTTCGCCGACCAGGCCGCCTACGACGCGTACGACGGGCATCCGGTCCACAGGTCGTTCGTCGCGGAGCGCTGGGTGCCGGAGGTCGCCGCGTTCCAGGAGTACGACTTCGTCGCGCTCCGAGGCTGACGTCACGGGCGCTCGTCGGCCGTGAGCGCGTGCAGCAGGCGCGTCAGATTCAGGATGTCGTCGAGCGCCCACTCTTCGAGCGCGTCGACCAGCAGGCTCTCCTGCGGGGCACGGGCGGCTTCGAGGCGTTCGAGCCCGAACGACGTCGGCGACAGCAGGCTCGACCGGCCGTCGTCCGGGTCGGGGGTGCGCCGGACGAGGCCCAGCCCCTCCAGCTCGCGCACCGTGCGGCTGATCTGGCCCTTGTCGGCCATGAGGGACTCGGCGAGCGCCGACAGCGTGATGCCCTCGCGACGCACGATGGTCGTGAACACCTTGTAGGCGCCGGGGAGCATCCCGGGGCTCACCCGGTTGGCGTTCTCGGTGATGACGCGGCGGAACCGGTTGATCAGCTCGCCGAACTCCGCCTCGAGGGCGCGCACCGCTTCGGTGCGCGCCGCTCGAGTGTCGTCGGAGGTCATCGGGACCATTATCGCCGGGGCGCGGATGCCTCGTCGGCCGTGCCGGCGACGACGTCGGCCGCACGGTCGGCGGCGGGCTCGGCATCCACCGTCTCGTCCGCGTCGGCGGCGGGCGCCAGCGTCTCCATGGCCTCGGCCGTGGAGACCGTCGCGAGGTCGGCCTCGCTCGCCTGCACGCGCTCGCTCGTCGTCATGCGGGTGAGCGGCTTGTTGGGCAGGAAGATGATCGCGATGAGGCTGATGACGGCCAGCGGCACGGCGATCAGGAACGAGTGGGCGATGGCCTGCGCGTAGATGTCCTCGACGATCACGCGGATCGACTCGGGCAGCGCCGAGACCTGAGGGATGGTGCCTGACGCGAGCTGCTGCCCGATGGCGGCGCCCTTCTCGCCGAGCGCCATGAGAGCCGCGCCGATGTCGTCCTTGCGGTCGGTGAACAGGTTCGTCGCCGAAGTCGCGAGGGCCGCCCCCATCACCGAGACGCCGATCGTGCCGCCGAGGCTGCGGAAGAACGTGACTCCCGAGCTCGCCACGCCGATCTCGGACGGCTTGGAGGTGTTCTGGACGATGAGCACGAGGTTCTGCATCGTCATGCCGACGCCGGCGCCCAGCAGGAACATGTAGAGCGAGACGAGCACGAAGTTCGTGTCGTAGTGGATCGTCGACAGCAGGTACGAGCCGGCGATCAGCAGCACGCCGCCCGCGATGAGATACGGCTTCCAGTGCCCGGTGCGGGTCACGAGGCCGCCGATGACGATCGAGGCGATCAGGAGTCCGGCGATCATGGGGATCGTCATGAGGCCGGCCTCGGTCGGGGTCGCGCCGCGCGCCAGCTGCATGTACTGGCTGAGGAACACCGAGGTGCCGAACATCGCGATGCCGATCGAGATCGACGCGATGACAGCGAGGGTGAACGTGCGGTTGCGGAACATCGTGAGGGGGATCAGCGGCTCCTTCGAGCGCAGCTCGACGATGACGAACAGGACGGCCGCGACCAGTGCGCCGCCGACCATCAGGATCGTCTCGGTGCTCCACCAGTCGTAGTCCTTGCCGGCGTTCGTCACCCAGATGAGCAGCAGCGAGACAGCCGTCGACAGCAGCACGATGCCGAAGTAGTCGATGCGCGCCTTCGTCTTCGGACGCGGCGGCAGGTGGAGCGTGCGCTGCATCATGATGAGGGCGGCGACCGCGAACGGCAGGGCGATGAAGAAGTTCCAGCGCCAGTCGATCGTGTCGGTGATGAACCCGCCGAGGAGCGGGCCGCCGACGGTCGCGACGGCCATGACCGCGCCGAACAGACCCATGTACCGGCCGCGCTCGCGCGGGCTGATGACGTCGGCCATGATGACCTGGCTGAGCGCGGCGAGACCGCCCGCGCCGATGCCCTGCACCGCGCGGAAGGCGATCAGCGTGCCCGGGTCCTGCGAGAAGCCGGCGGCCGCGGTCGCGAGCACGAAGATCACGATGGCGATCTGGATGAGCAGCTTGCGGTTGAAGAGGTCTGCCAGCTTGCCCCAGATCGGCGTCGAGATCGCCGTGGTCAGCAGGGTCGCGGTGACGACCCACGTGAAGGCGGCCTGGTCGCCGCCGAGGTCGTGGACGATGACGGGGAGCGAGGTCGACACGACCGTCGATGCGAGCATCGACACGAACATGCCGAGCAGCAGGCCGGTGAGAGCCTGCAGCACCTGACGGTGCCGGCGCTTCTCGTCGGCGGGGGCGACGGCTCCGGTCGCCGAAGTGGACGTGGCCATAGAAGGTCCTTCGTGAAGAAGAGGGAAGGGGCTGCGGCGACGGTGACGCGAAGAGTGGTTGACGAACGTCAACAGTTGATAAACATCAACGATACGCGCCTGGTTGACATGCGTCAACTATCAGATCGGATGAAGGTCTCGGCGTGGTCGCTCGCCGAGATCGTGTGCTCTCGGCGAGCGCACATGATCCTGGCGTGGCCGGCGTGTGCGTTCGGCGTGAGGATGCGACCTCGACGGCGTTCCTCCCCAGGGGGACGCCGGCCGTGGTTGTGCACAGACGCGGTGGCGGGCCGGGTGGAGACGCGGTGACCCGCCGAGCATGGGGTGGTGCAGCGCCACATTTCGTACCCGGATGCCGTCGCCGCCGTCCGCACGTCCCAGCAGCTGCGACGTGCCGGCCTCACCGAGCGCGAGATCGCGCGTCAGGTGGCGCACGGGGTGCTGCATCGGATCCAGCGGAACCGCTATGTCTCCGGCGAGCTGTGGACCACGCTGTGGCCGGAGTCGCGCCAGCTGCTGCTCGTGGGGGCGGCGGTCGCTGAGATGCGGAGCGACGGAGGCGTGATGTCGTACGAGTCGGCGGGTGCGCTGTGGAACCTCCCCTTCTATCGCCACGATTCCGCGGCCGTGCACGCGACGCTGGCCACCGGGGCCGATGCATCCAGCCGCCCGGGGCTGCGGCGTCACCGGGACCGGCTCGATGACGCGGACATCACGGTGCTCGGCGGGGTGCGCTGCACGACCCTCGAGCGCACCGCGTTCGACCTCGCTCGCACGCTGAAGATCGAGGCGGCGATCGCCGCGGTGGATGCCGCGCTCCGGCAGGCGGCGGCGAACGGGCGTCGGTACGACCGTGTACTCGCCGATGCCTGGCGGGAGCGCATGCTCGAACGGCGTGCGCGGGCGCGCGGCGCGCGAGGAGTCCGTCAGGCGGAGGTCGTCATCCGATTCGCCGATGGCCGGGCGGAGTCTCCTGGCGAGAGCGTGAGTCGCTGGCAGCTCACCGAGATTGGATTCCAGCAGTTGCGACTCCAAGTGCCCGTCACGGGCCCCGGCGGCGCGACGTACTACGTCGACATCGAGATCGAAGACGCCGACGCCTTCTTCGAATTCGACGGCGCCGGCAAGTACCTCGATCCCACGCAGGGTTCAGATCGCACGATGAAGCAGGTGCTGCTGGGCGAGAAGCGTCGTGAGGACTGGATCCGCGGGACCACCCAGAAGAGGTTCGTCCGTGCCGAGAGCTCGCACATCACCTCGGTGGAGGCTCTCGCCAGGCGCCTCAGGGCTTTCGGCATCATGCCACCCCGCTGACCGGCATCCCGGTCTCGCCGAGATCGTGTGCACTCGCCGACCGGGCACGATCCCTGCGCGGACAACGTAGCCGCTCGCCGAGAGCACACACTCTCGACGCCAGGGCAGTTGAGGGAAGGGGGTGGGGGGTGGGGGGTGGGGGAGGAGTCAGGGCGTGGCGGCGGCGCGCTCGGCGGAGCGGATGACGGCCTCGACGCCGAGTGTGAAGAGTTCGCGGTCTTCGAGGTCGAGCAGCTGCGTCGACACCGCCGCGATGTGGGGGTGTGTGCGGGGGTCGACGAGGAGCGGGCCTTCGAACCAGGGGCTCGTGCCGTCGGCTGCCGAGCCGCCGCGCTCCGCGCGGGCGCGCGCCACTCCGGCCGCGGACGACAGCATGTGCGAGGCCATCAGGGCGTAGTGCTGCACGAGGTCGTCGCCCGTGAGCCCTGCGCGTGAGAAGGCGTCGAGCATGAACTCGATCGCTGCGAGCTCGCCCGGGCCGTGCGTCGTGAGGACGATGGCCTCCTGCCCGACGGCGGGATGCCGGCAGAACAGGGTGAGCGTGGCCGACGCGAGCTGGCGCAGCCGCTCTCGCCACTGGTAGGGGGCGGCGGTGACCGTCGCGAGGCTCTGCAGTGTGAGCTCGTCGAGCAGGGCGCCCATGAGGTCGTCCTTGCTGCGGAAGTGCCGGTAGATCGCGGTCGGATCGGTCCCGAGCTTGGCGCCAAGATCCCGGATGGAGAGGGATGCCGTGCCCGCCCCCGCGGCGAGTTCGAGGCCCGCGGCGACGATGGTCGCGCGGTCGAGGCGCTTGGTGCCCGACTTCTCCGTCGTCGCCGTGCGTGCCGCCATGATCCCGCCTCCGTTGACGTCCCATCGTGCCATGCCTCGCGGCCGAGGCCGCTGCGGATCGAGCATAACGGTTTCATCAACGGCAGTGTCAACGCCGTTGACAACGATAATGACGTCGTTCTATCGTCAGTCGACCCGTTCGACGACGAAGGAGAGGTCCCGTGGGCACCGACGCCACCACCCGAGCCGAAGGCGCTTTCGCCGACACCGTCTTCACCGGCGGCGCGCTGTTCACGTCCGACGCCGTGCCCGCCGGCAGTGCGCAGGCGCTCACGGGCCGCGCCGTCGCCGTGCGCGACGGCCGCATCGTGGCGGTGTGCGCCGAGGACGAGGCATCCACTCTCATCGGTGCGGGCACCGTCGTCGTCGAGCTGAACGGCGCGCTGCTTGCCCCCGGGTTCCAGGACGCGCACATCCACCCCGCGTCGGGCGGCGTCGAGCTGCTGCAGTGCAACCTGTCCGAGTCCGAGGACGCCGACGACGCGCTCGCCCGGATCGCCCGCTACGCCGCGGACAACCCCGAGGTCGAGTGGATCGTGGGCGGCGGCTGGTCGATGGACCACTTCCCGGGCGGTGCGCCGCTGCGCGGCCTCCTCGACGCCGTCGTCCCCGACCGTCCCGTGCTGCTGGCCAGCCGCGACCACCACAGCGCGTGGGCGAACACCGCCGCGATGCGGATCGCGGGAGTGGATGCCGCCACCCCCGACCCCGTCGACGGGCGTATCGAGCGCGAGGCCGACGGGTATCCGGCCGGCACGTTCCACGAGGGCGCCGCGGACGTGTTCGCGGAGGTCCGTCCGACCATCTCGGACGACCTGACCTACGCCGGCCTGCTGCGTGCGCAGGAGGAGCTGCTCGCCCTCGGCATCACGGGCTGGCAGGACGCGCTCGTCGGCCGGTTCCCCGGCATGGGCGGCGGGCTCGCGGCATATCGTCGGGCGCTCGCCGAGGGCACGCTCAAGGCCCACGTCGTCGGGGCACAGTGGTGGGAGCGCGCCGAAGGCGGCGAGCAGCTCGACGGCATGGTCCGGCTGCGCGACGAGATCGCGGCGCTCGGACGGCAGGAGCGCTTCTCGCTCGGCTCCATCAAGTTCATGGTCGACGGCGTCGCCGAGAACCAGACCGCGGCGATGCTCGAGTCCTACCGCGACACGCATGGCCACGACACGCACAACCACGGGCTCTCGTTCATCGCGCCCGAGAAGCTGCGCGACTACGTCGTCGCGGCGGACGCCGCCGGCTTCCAGCTGCACTTCCATGCGCTGGGCGACCGTGCGGTGCGCGAGGCGCTCGACGCCCTGCAGGAGGCGCGCGACATCAACGGCGACACCGACGGCCGCCACCACCTCGCCCACATCCAGGTGATCGCCGAGTCCGACGTCGCCCGCTTCGCGGACGTGCGCGCCGTCGCCAACATGCAACCGCTGTGGGCGTGCCACGAGGACCAGATGGACGAGCTGACGCTGCCGTTCCTCGCCGAGTCCGCCGCCGACCGGCAGTACCCGTTCGGCGACCTGCAGCGTGCCGGCGTGCGGCTGGCCGGCGGCAGCGACTGGCCCGTGTCGAGCGCCGACCCGATGGCGGGCGTGCACATCGCCGTCAATCGCGTCGCGCCGCTCGCCGACGCCGAACCCCTCGCCGGCCCCGGTCAGCGCCTCGACCTGGCGACCGCGCTCGCCGCCTACACCTCCGGCACCGCGTTCGTGAACCACCGCGACCACGACACGGGCCTGGTGCGCGAGGGCTACCTCGCGAACCTCGTCGTCGTCGAACCCAACCCGTTCGACGTGCCGGTCGACCAGCTGTACACGTGCCGCGTCGCCTCGACGTGGATCTACGGCGAACGCGTGTACGCCCGCACCGTGGAGACGGTGGATGCCGGGGGCCCGGCATCCACGGCTCTCTGACGTCCCGAACCCGATCACATCTTCAGAGCCGAGGAAACATGTCCAGCACCCGACGCACCGCGCGCCGCCTGAGCGCCGCCGCCGGCATCGCCGTCGTCGGCGCTCTCGCCCTCGCGGCGTGCAGCGCCCCCGCCGCGGAAGGCGACGGCAAGACCGCCGCACCGCAGTGGGAGTACACCGCCCAGACCGCCGCGCCCTCGGGCGACATCGACGCGTTCACGTGGGTGAGTTACTCCGAGCCGTACTCGCTCGACTACGCGTACGCGTTCGACTACGCCGACAACCAGGTGCTGTCGAACGTGTGCGAATCGCTGCTGCGGCTGAACCCCGACTACACGCTGTCGCCGGGGCTCGCCGAGGCCTACGACCACCCGACGCCCGAGACATGGGTCTACACGATCCGCGACGGCGTCACCTTCCACGACGGCACCGCGCTCACCGCGGACGACGTCGTCGCGTCGATGAGCCGGCACCTCGATCCCGAGGTGGGGTCGTCGTGGTACTCGGTGTACCAGAACGTCGCGTCGATCGAGAAGACGGGCGACCGCCAGGTCACCGTGACGATGACGCAGCCGGACTCGCAGTTCAACCTCGCGATGGGCGGCTCGGCGGGCGTGGTCGAGTCGGCCGCGACGCTCGCCGACAAGGGCGCCGATTACGGCAACTCGACGGGACTCGTCAACTGCACCGGCCCGTTCGAGCTCACCGAGTGGAAGTCGGGCGAGTCGGTCACGCTGAAGCGCTACGACGGCTACTGGGACGACACGCTGCGCGCCAAGGCGGGCGAGGTGAAGATCCTGTTCATGACCGACTCGAACGCGCGCGTCAACGCGCTGAAGTCCGGCGAGGTCGACGGCGGCTGGATGATCCCGACGGACGCGATCGCGCAGTTGCAGGACTCCGGGAAGGGCGACGTCTACTTCGGCCTCAACACCGCCGTCGGCAGCCTCATCGTCAACAACCTCGAGGGTCCGCTCGGCGATGTGCGCGTGCGCCAGGCGCTCATGATGGCGATGGACCGCCAGGGGATCCTGGATGCCGCCGCCAAGGGCTACGGCGACGTCACGAACGCCCTCACCACGACGTCGGTGTGGGTCGGGGCGAGCGACGCCGCGATGACCGAGGCGTTCGACGGACTGCAGGAGTACGACCACGACCTGGACGCCGCCAAGAAGCTCATCGACGAGGCGGGCGTCGCCGGCGACGAGATCGTCATCACGACCGCGCCGATCGGCAACGACTTCGCGGTGATCTCACAGGGCGTCGCGGCGGCCGCGCAGTCGATCGGCCTCACCGCGAAGATCGAGACCGTCAGCCCGAGCGCGTACACCGCCCTGTTCTCGGACCCGAGCGCGCGCGAAGGCACAGATCTCTTCTACACGTCGTGGTACCTGTCGAGCCCCGACCCGCTGGAGATGTACAGCGTGCTGCGCACCGGCGAGTTCAGCAACTACGGCAACTGGAGCGACCCCGACTTCGACGCGCTCATCAACGAGGCCGTCGGCGTCGACGACCCCGCAGCGCGCAGCGAGCTGACGGCGAAGGCGCAGCGCATCGCGAACGAGCAGCTCCCGTGGCTGCCGCTGTTCGAGGGCCCGATGACCGTGTTCCTGAGCGACCGGGTGACCGGCGTCGCGCCCTCCGTGGCGATGCTCTACTACCCGTGGGCGGCCACCATTGGCGCGCGGTGACCGGCGCGGGGCCGGACCTTCCGGTCCGGCCCCGCGGCCCGGGAGCGTCCCGGGCCCCTCAACGGAAAGGGGGACGGAGCGATGATCGCCCTCCGTCGGATCGCCGGCAAGCTCGGCGGCCTGCTGCTGACGCTGTTCCTGGCATCCCTCCTGGTCTTCTTCTCGCGCTTCCTCGTGCCGGGCGACCCGGTCGCGTTCCTGCTGCGCGGGCGCAAGCCCAGTCCCGAGGCCGTGGCCCAGATCACGGCGCAGTACGGCCTGGACCTGCCGCCGTGGCAGCAGTACCTCCACTGGGTGGGCGGACTGCTCCACGGCGACCTCGGCCGTTCGCTGCAGTACCGGCAGGACGTCACGAGCGTGCTCGGCGACCGGCTGCCGGTCACGCTCGGGCTCGTCGTCATGGCCGGCACGATGATCGCGGTCGTCGGCCTCATCGCCGGCACCGTCGCTGCACTGAACCGCGGTCGCTTCGGAGACAAGGCGATCCTCATCGGCCTCACGGTGCTCGGCGCGATCCCGTCGTTCGTCGGCTCCATCGTGCTGATCGCGATCTTCGCGGTGCAGCTCGGGTGGTTCCCGTCGTTCGGATCGGGGGAGGGGTTCTGGGACACCGTGTACCACCTGGTGCTGCCCTCCACCGCGCTCGCGATCGTGTTCGTCGTCCTCGTCGGCAAGGTGACCCGCTCGTCCATGATCGACCAGCTCGGCCGCGAGCACGTCGAGGTCGCGATCAGCCGCGGCATCCCGCGCGGCACGGTGATCCGACGGCACGTGTTCCGCAACGCCGTCGGGCCGATCCTCACGGTGAGCGGCATGCTCGTCGCCGGCCTGCTGGTCGCGAGCTCGATCGTCGAGGCCGCGTTCGGGCTCGCCGGCATCGGGTCGCTCCTCGTCCAGTCGGTCGACCGCCTCGATTTCCCGGTCGTGCAGGCGATCGTCCTCCTCGTGGTGACCGCGTTCGTCGTCGTGAACGCCGTCATCGACGTCCTCGAACCATGGATCGACCCGCGATCCGCCGCCGGAGCAGGTGCCCGCTGATGACCGCGACCCCCACGCCCACCCTCGCCGTCAAGGTGCTGCGCGCGCCGCGGCTGCCGCGCACCACCGTCGGCTTCGCGATCGCGCTCGGCGTCGTCGCGGCGATGACGCTCGCCGCGATCTTCGCCCCGTTCCTCGCGCCGTACGACCCCGACGCGGTCGACTTCGCCGCCGTCAACGCCGGCCCGAGCGTCGCGCACTGGCTCGGCACGGACGGGCTCGGACGCGACACCCTGAGCCGCCTCATCTTCGGCGCCCGCACGGCGCTGCTCGGACCGCTCCTGGTCGTGGTCGCCTCGACCGTGCTCGGCATCCTGCTGGGCCTGGTGGCCGGCTGGCGCGGCGGCTGGATCGACGCCGCACTCGGACGCGTGTTCGATGTGCTGTTCGCATTTCCGTCGCTCCTCATCGCGATCATGGCCGTCGCGCTGTTCGGCAAGGGCCTGGTCGCACCGGTGATCGCCATGAGCATCGCGTACGCGCCGTTCGTGGCGCGGCTGACGCGATCGCTCGTGGCCGCGGAGCGCAGCCGGCCCTATGTCGCCGCCTACCGTGTGCAGGGCTTCGGTGGCGCCTGGATCGCGCTGCGCCGCGTGCTGCCCAACGTCACCCCCATCATCGGGGCGCAGTCGACGCTCAACTTCGGCTACGTGCTCGCCGAGCTCGCCGGCCTGTCGTTCCTCGGCCTCGGCGTGCAGCCGCCGACGGCCGACTGGGGCGCCATGATCAACGAGGCCCAGGCGGGCCTCATCGGCGGGCACTTCCTGCCGGCGATCGTCCCCGCCATCGCCGTCGTCGTGGTCGTGGTCGCCGTCAACATCATCGGAGAAGAGCTCTCCGACCGCATCGGAGGGGAGACCCCGGCATGACCCCGGCCACCATCGACCGGCACGGCCCGGCGGAGGCCGGCGTGACGGCATCCACTGCTCCCGCGCTGCTCGACATCCGCGACCTCACGCTCGACCTGGCGGACGGCACGCGGCTGCTGCACGGCGTCTCGCTGTCGATCGCCGCCGGCGAGACCGTCGGGCTCGTGGGCGAGTCCGGCTCGGGCAAGTCGCTCACGGCGCGGACCGTCCTGGGGCTCGTGCCCGAGCGCGCCGCGACGACCGGCGCCGTCGTGCTCGACGGCACCGAGGTGCTGGACGCGCCGGGCGCGCAGCTGCGGCGGCTGCGCCGGCGCGGGGCGGGCATGATCTTCCAGGACCCGCGGGCGGGCATCAACCCGATGCGCACGATCGGCGACCACCTCACCGAGGCGCTGCGCCTCGCCGAGGGCTGGAGCACCGACGCCGCCCGTGCCCGCGCGATCGAGCTGCTCGAGGCGGTGCGGCTTCCCCGGCCCGAGGATCACCTGCGACAGTTCCCGCACGAGTTCTCGGGCGGCATGCTGCAGCGCGTCATGATCGCCGGTGCACTCACCACGTCGCCGCAGCTGCTCGTGTGCGACGAGCCGACGACCGCCCTCGACGTGACGACGCAGGCCGAGATCATCGGCGTGCTCACCGAGCAGCGGGCCTCACGGGGCATGGGCATGCTGTTCATCACCCACGACCTCAACCTCGCGGCGTCGCTGTGCGACCGTGTCTACGTCATGAGCGGCGGGCGCGTCGTCGAGCAGGGTCGGGCGGACGACGTGCTGCGCGACCCGCAGGCCGATTACACGCGCCGCCTCGTCGCGGCGACGCCCACGCTCGCGGGTGCCGCACCGGGGGCCGCGGGTGCGCGCGGCGTCGGTACCGTGCGACACGCCGGTGAGGGGCGTCCCGTGGACGGCGTGCCGTCGAGGCCCTTCGGCTCAGTGCCCGCCCGAGGAGACGTGGATGCCGGCGGCCCCGCAGCCCCGATGCTCCAGGCCCTGGGAGTGTCGAAGACCTACGTGCGCCGCGGCAAGGACCCGGTGCGGGCTGTCATCGACGCGACGGTCGAGGTGCCGCGCGGCGCCGCGCTCGGTGTGGTGGGGGAGTCGGGCTCGGGCAAGTCGACGCTCGCGCGCATGATCGTGGGGCTCGAGGGCGCCGACACGGGTGACATCCGCATCGACGGCCGGGAGCGCACGGCGGCGCCCCGGGGACGTGCGGAGCGCCTCGCACACGCGCGCAGCGTGCAGATGGTGTTCCAGGACCCCTACCTGTCGCTCGACCCGCGCATCACCGCGGGCCGCGCCATCGAGGACGCGCTGCGGCTGCACTCCGCCCGGGGCGCGGGCGAGGCGCGCACGCGCGTGCTGTCGCTGCTGGAGCAGGTCGGCCTCGGCGAGAAGCACGCCGCCGCGCGCCCGCGCACGCTGTCGGGCGGACAGCGCCAGCGCGTCGCGATCGCCCGCGCGCTCGCGATCGAGCCCGACGTGCTCGTGATGGACGAGGCGACCAGCGCGCTGGACGTCTCGGTGCAGGCCCAGGTGCTCGATCTCGTCGACCGCATCCGGCGCGAGCGCGGGCTCACGGTCCTGTTCATCAGCCACGACCTCGCCGTCGTGCGCCGGGTGTGCGAGCAGACGGTGGTGATGCGCCGCGGCGAGATCGTCGAGCGCGGCGACACTGCCGCGCTGCTCGCCGCGCCGCAGCACGAGTACACCCGCCTGCTCATCGACTCCGTGCCCAAGCCCGGGTGGGACGCGTCCGCGGCGGGTGCGGAGGCCGAGGCGCTGCTCGGCCCCGACGCGGCGGGAGTGGATGCCGGCGCCCCGGCCGACGCCGGGTCGGAGACCGCGGCCGCCGAAGCGGCACGCGTCGAGGCATCCGGGCAGGCGCGGTGACGTGACGGCTGGGGCGGTCGGGCTGACGTCGTCGCACCGACGTCCCGTGCGCGGGATCCGCGGCAGGCGTCGCGTCAGTCGGCCAGTGCCAGCGCGCGGAACGGCTCGCGCGGGGGAGCGGGCGGCTGCGGCACCCGCTCGGAACGCTGCCGCGCGCGCATGGTGCGCTCGTACAGCTCGTCGATCAATGCTGTGGCCAGGCGCACGAGCTTCGCGATCTCGGCCTCGTCACGATCGACCCACGCGCACCGCGGCTCGTCGCCGACGGGCACGAAGTCGTCGTGCTGCTCCCACGCCACGAGCGTCCGTTCGGCGCCCAGCACGTGCTGCTGCCACCACACCTGGCGCAGGTAGGAGCGGGGGATGCTGCGCCACGCCTTGTTCGTCGTCTTGATCTCGGCGAGCGTCACGCGGCCGGCCGCGTCGACGGCGATGCCGTCGGGCGTCGCGAGATGGCGCTTCTCGACGACCGCGTGGAAGAGGGCGGACGACGGCTGGATGCCGTGCGTCGCCGCGACCCAGCCTGCGATCTCGGGCTCGCGGGCGCGACCGTGCGCCGTGTACGCGTTGCCCGAGAAGCCCGAGCCCAGCAGCTTCGCGTCGGCGGCCCGCGCGATCGCCTTGTCGGAGGTCAGGGTGGCGACGTCCGTCGCCGTGATGCCCCGTGAGCGTGCTCTCACCCACGCGACCCGGTCGCGCGAGTCCGCGACGATGCGGGCCGCGAGCTCAGGAGCCTGCGCCGCGAACGCGGGCACGGCTGCGGGCATCGGGGTCACCTTTCGAGGCTACGCCGCCGGCCGGACATCCGCGGCACGACGCGCGTGCGGCACCGTGGGTGCGCGGCCGTCGCCGCCGATTTGGCGCAGGGCGAGGCATCACGTACCCTTGAACAAGCCGAAGACCGCCGGTCATCGTCGTGCGTGCAAGCGTACGAGATCGAAGCACTGCAACAGCAGGGGCCCGCGCAGGTGTCACGATGATTCTTTGAAGCTCCGTGCGCTTGCGCCGGAGCTTTTTCTTTTGCCTGCCGAGAGCAGATGGGCGGGAGCCTTCGGCTGACGCCCCGCCATCGCGGAGCGTCTCATCCACACAAGGAGTGACCATGGCGCAGAAGGATGCATCGGTCGCCGAGCTCACGAAGAACTTCGAGAACTCGAACGCCGTCCTGCTTACCGAGTACCGCGGTCTGACGGTTGCCCAGCTCAAGCAGCTGCGCAACAACATCCGTCAGGACGCGGAATACGCCGTGGTGAAGAACACGCTGACCAAGATCGCCGCGAACAACGCGGGGATCACGGCGCTGGACGAGGACCTCAAGGGCCCCTCGGCCATCGCGTTCGTGCACGGCGACTTCGTCGCCACCGCGAAGGCTCTGCGTGACTTCGCCAAGGCCAACCCGCTTCTCGTGATCAAGGGTGGCGTTTTCGAGGGCAACGCCCTCAGCGCCGACGAGGTCAACAAGTACGCCTCGCTGGAGAGCCGTGAGGTTCTGCTGGCGAAGGCCGCGGGCATGATGAAGGCGACGATGGGCAAGGCTGCTGCCACCATCGACGCGCTTCGCGAAAAGCTGGAGACCGCCGAGGCCGCGTGAGCGACTCGTACGTCTTTCCCACACAAACCCCATTTATCTAGGAGATACATCATGGCGAAGCTCACCACTGAGGAGCTGCTCGAGCAGTTCGCTGGCCTGACCCTTGTCGAGCTCAGCGAGTTCGTGAAGGCGTTCGAGGAGAAGTTCGACGTCACCGCTGCTGCTCCCGTCGCCGTTGCCGGCGCCGGTGGCGCGGGTGCCGCGGCCGAGGTCGAGGAGGAGAAGGACTCGTTCGACGTCATCCTCGAGGCTGCCGGCGACAAGAAGATCCAGGTCATCAAGACGGTCCGCGAGCTCACCTCGCTGGGCCTCGGCGAGGCCAAGGCGCTCGTTGACGGCGCTCCGAGCCCCGTCCTCGAGGGCGCGAACAAGGAGACGGCCGACAAGGCCAAGGCCGCCCTCGAAGAGGCCGGCGCGACGGTTACCCTCAAGTAATCTCGTCCCTTCCACGAAAGCCCCGGGTGCTCGCACCCGGGGCTTTCGTCATGCCCGGAAGCGGCCGAGTCGTCGTTCCTGAACATCGACTCGCGTAAGCCCTTTCTCGGGCTTCAAGTCGGTCAACAGTCCTGATTTTCCGCAAACTCTTGCGCTCCGGCATCCGATCTGACAAGAATGAGAAAGCGCATTCCAGAAAGCGCATTCTCGACTCTTCGACGACGATGAATCCGGAGGACACGGTGACGACGACGCACCGTCCCAGCACGAGGCCGCACGGAGCCGCCGCATGAGCGCGCTCGGCGAGCTCGGCCGCCTGAAGGGCGCCGCAGCGGTAGGAAAGAAGCAGAACAAGGCTGCCTACCTGTTCCTCGCGCCGTGGTTCGTGGGCCTCGCGCTCGTGACCATCGGCCCGATGATCGCCTCGCTCGCGCTCTCATTCACCCGCTACAACCTGTTGAGCCCGCCCAAGTTCAACGGCTTCGACAACTACGTGCGGATGTGGGAGGACGAGCGGCTGCACACCGCGCTCCAGGTGACCTTCACCTACGTGTTCGTGTCGGTGCCGCTCCAGCTCGCGGTGGCGCTGTTCCTCGCGATCATCCTCGACCGCGGCCTGCGCGGCCTGGCGTTCTACCGGTCGGCGTTCTACCTCCCCTCGCTCCTCGGGGCGAGCGTGGCCATCGCGATGCTGTGGCGCCAGATCTTCGGCGTCGACGGTCTCATCAACCAGGTGCTCGCGTGGTTCGGCATCGAGGGCCAGGGGTGGATCTCCAGTCCCGACACGGCGCTGGGCACGCTGATGATCCTGCACGTGTGGACCTTCGGCTCGCCCATGATCATCTTCCTCGCAGGTCTGCGCCAGATCCCGTCGATGTACTACGAGGCGGCCGCCGTCGACGGCGCCAACCGCCGGCAGCAGCTGTTCCGCATCACGATCCCGCTGCTCACCCCGATCATCTTCTTCAACGCGGTCCTGCAGCTCATCGGCACGTTCCAGTCGTTCACGCAGGCCTACATCGTGTCGGGCGGCACCGGCGGGCCTGTCGACTCGACGCTCTTCTACACGCTGTACCTGTACCAGCAGGGTTTCGCGAACTTCAACATGGGCTACGCCTCGGCGATGGCCTGGCTCCTGCTCATCATCACCGCGCTGCTGACCGTGGCGGCGTTCTGGTCCTCAAAGTTCTGGGTGTTCTACGATGACGAAAATTGACCCCGAGCCCGTCGTGGCCCTGCCCACCGAGACGATCGTCACCGGCCGTCCGCCCGCTCGCCGGCAGCCGAGCCCGTTCCGCAAGCCGCTGACGAGCATCGTCCGGCACACGCTGCTGATCGCGCTCGCCGCACTCATGCTCTATCCGGTGATCTGGATGGTCGTCAGCTCCCTGCGGCCGAACGACGAGATCTTCCGTGAGCCCGGGATCATCTTCGACAGCTTCGAGATCTCGAACTACACCGACGGCTGGAACGCCCTGCAGTACCCGTTCAACGTGTATCTGTGGAACTCGGCCGTGATCGTGGTCGGCTGCATCGTCGGCAACCTCGTCTCGTGCTCGATGGCCGCCTATGCGTTCGCGCGACTGGAGTTCACGGCCAAGCGCCTGTGGTTCGGCATCATGCTCCTGAGCATCATGCTCCCGATCCACGTGATCATCGTGCCGCAGTACATCCTGTTCTCGCAGCTGGGCTGGGTGAACACGTTCCTGCCCCTGATCGTGCCGAAGCTGCTGGCCGTGGACGCGTTCTTCGTGTTCCTGATGGTCCAGTTCATCCGCGGCATCCCGAAGGAGCTGGACGAGGCCGCGCGCATCGACGGAGCCGGCCACCCGCGCATCTTCCTGCAGATCATCCTGCCGCTGATGACGCCGGCGCTCGCCACCACCGCGATCTTCACCTTCATCTGGACGTGGAACGACTTCTTCTCGCAGCTGGTGTTCCTCACCAAGCCCGAGCTGTACACCGTGCCGCTCGCGCTGCGCTCGTTCGAGGACGCGCAGAGCGTGACCAACTACGCCCAGATGTTCGCGATGAGCGTCGTCTCGCTCGTGCCCATCTTCCTGATCTTCCTGTTCGGCCAGAAGTTCCTCATCAAGGGCATCGCGACGACCGGGATCAAGTGACATCCAGAGGCATTGGATGCCGCACACGCAGTTCACGGACCGTCCGGTCCGTCCTCATCACACGCACCACCCCACACACCGACTCCGGTCGAAAGGATGCAAGACATGCGACGCAACCGAACCGCAGCCCGATGGGCGCAGTTCGCCGCGTTCGGCGCAGCGACGACGCTCGCGCTGACCGCGTGCGCAAGCGGGACCCCCACCGAGGAGCCGGCCACCGGCCCGACGCTGTCGGACGAGCCCGTCACCCTCACGTTCACGTGGTGGGGCAACGACGTCCGTCACGAGATCACGCAGCAGCTCATCGACGCCTTCGAGGCGGAGCACGACAACATCACGATCGAGCCGCAGTACACCGACTGGGCCGGCTACTGGGACAAGCTCGCGACCACCGTGGCCGCCGGCGATGCGCCCGACATCATCCAGATGGACGAGAAGCAGCTCTCGACGTATGCGGCCAACGGCGTGCTGCTGGACCTCGGCAGCCTCGGCGACCTGCTGCCGACCGGCGACTTCCCCGACTCGGTGCTCGGCACCGGCGCGCTGGACGGCACACAGTACGGCATCCCCGTCGGCATCAACACGTACACCTACATGGCCAATACGGACGTGCTCGACAGCCTCGGCATCGACCTGCCCGACGACGAGACCTGGTCGTGGGACGACCTCAACGAGATCGCCGAGGAGGTCTCGGCGGCCGGCGGCGGCACGGTCGTCGGCTCGCAGTCCTGGGGCTTCGAGGACGGCGGCCTCAACAACTGGCTGCGCCAGCACGGCGAGTCGCTGTACGCCGAGGACGGATCGCCCGAGGTCGCGGCCACCGAGAAGACCCTCGCCGCGTGGTGGCAGAACCTGCTCGACGTGACCGAGGCGGGTGGCACGCCCGATCCTTCGGCGACCATCGAGCGCGAGTCGGCCGGCCTGGCGGAGTCGTTCACGGCGACCAACCAGTCCGCGTTCGGGCCGTGGTGGTCGAACCAGGTCGCGGCGCTGCGCTCGGCGAGCGGCCAGAACCTCGTGCCGCTCATGGTGCCCACGGACGACGAGGGCGAGGGCGCGGCGGCCTACTACAAGCCGTCGATGTTCTGGTCGGGCTCGGCCAAGACGGAGCATCCTGCCGAGGTGGCGCTGTTCCTCGACTTCCTGTCGAACAGTGAGGAGGCCGCCGACCTGCTGCTCGCCGAGCGCGGCGTCCCGGCGAACGAGAAGATCCGCGAGTACATCACGCCCAAACTGGGCGAGGTCGACCAGGAGGTCGTCGAGTTCCTCGACAAGATCGCACCGCGCGTGGGCGATGCCCCGCCGGCGACCCCGCCGGGCGGCGGCGCGATCGAGACGATCATCGACCAGCACACCCAGCGGGTGCTGTTCGGCGAGCTCACGCCCGCCGACGCCGCGAAGAGCTTCATCAAGGAGCTGCAGCGGGCTCTCGACGACGCCGCCATCTAGCCGCGAAGGGCCGCGCCGTCCCCCCGGGGCGCGGCCCATCGCCTCCAGACCCGCACGGGGCCGGACCGACGTGATGAGGGGTCCGGTCCCGCGCGGCACCCCGCGCGCCGGCACGCCCGGCGCCCGCGGCCGCCGGCATCCCTGTCCCGCACCGCAACACCGGGAACACAGGCGAATGCGCCCCACCGTGCTCGCGCACGCCCATGATTGACGAAAGAGAGGAACCGCGTTGACCGAGGTCACGTCGCGCCCCATCACGATGGCGCAGGTCGCACAGTACGCCGGTGTGTCACAGGCGTCGGTGTCGCGCGTCCTCAACGGCGTCGCCACCGTCGATCCCGCGATCGTCGCGAAGGTCAACCGGGCCGTCGCCGCGCTGAACTACTCGCCCAGCGAGGCGGCGCGCAGCCTCGTGCGGGGGAGCAGTCACACGATCGCCCTGCTCGTGCCCGACCTCGAGAACCCGCTGTTCCAGGGCGTGCTCAAGGGGCTGACCGTCGCGGCTGCCCGCGACGGATACCGCGTGCTCGTCGCCGACAGCGCCGAGGCCGTGGGTGTCGAGGCCGAGATCGCGAGCGAAGCACGCAGCAAGTGCGACGCGCTGGTGCTCGTCTCGCCCCGCATGCCCGACGCCGAGCTGCGCGAGCTCATCCAGCGCACGACACCGGTCGTCGTGGTGAACCGCCGCGTCGACGACACCCCGGCCGCACAGCTGTCGGTCGACTACGCGACGGCGGTGAAGGAGCTCGGCATGCACCTGCGCGGCTTCGGCCACCGGCGCATCGCGTACGTCGCGGGCCCGCCGCTCAGCTACGCGAACGAGCTGCGCGCCCAGGGGCTCGGCGAGCTCGCACGCGAGCACCCCGACCTGGAGCTCCTCACCATCCCGGCCGGTTCGAGCATGGAGGACGGCTACGACGCCGCGGACGCCGTGCTCGAGACCGGGGCGACCGCGGCCATCGCGTTCAACGACCTCGTGGCACTCGGCCTGATGTCGCGTCTGCGCGAGGTCGGCGTCGAGGTCCCCGAGCAGCTGTCCATCGTCGGGATCGACGACATCCCGCAGTCACGCTTCGCCGCCCCGCCGCTCACGACCATGTCGGTCCCGCGGATCGAGATCGGGCGGCAGGCCTGGAACCGCATGCGGCAGGCACTGGACGGCGAGAGCGCCGACCACCCCCTGTTCTATCGTCCCGTCCTCGTTGCGCGGCGCAGCTCCGGCCCCGCCTCACACGCCAGCGGCTGGGTCGGACCTGCGCGTCCGGTGCTGAGGCTCGGGTCGACGGTCGTCGCGCAGTACGAAGAGGGCACGAGCGTCGACTCGGTCCTCTCGCCGCGGCCGTACCTCGACGCGGTCATCTCGCGCACCGGCACGCCGCTCACGGTCACAGAGCCCACCGACCACCCCCATCACCTCGGAGTGAGCCTCGCGATCGCCGACGTCAACGGCACGTCGTACTGGGGCGGTCGCACGTACGTGCGCGGCGAGGGCTCGATCATGGTGCCCAACCACGGCCGCCAGCGTCGCGATCGGCTGCACATCGACGGGCACGTGCTCGACGAGCGCCTCAGCTGGGTCGACGAGCACGGCACGACGCAGCTGGTCGAGGTGCGCGAACTGCGCTCCGCGGAGCTCGCGAACGGCTGGGCGCTGCGCTGGCGCAGCCACCTGAAGGCGACGCTGGATGCCATCACGTTCGGCTCGCCCGCCACCAACGGCCGCGAGGGCGCGGGGTACGGCGGTGTCTTCTGGCGGTTCGCCCCCGAGATCGCCCGGGTCTTCAGCCCGGCCGGCGACACCGAGCGCGATGTGCACGGCGCGGCCACCGAGTGGCTGGCCTTCACGTTCCCCGACCGCGGCACGACCGTGGTCCTCACCCAGGGCGCCGAGCGGATGCCCTGGTTCGTGCGGTTCGCGGAGTACCTCGGCGCCGGGCCGTCCGTCGCGTGGGACGAGCCGCGGACGATCCCCGAGGGCGGCGAACTCGACCTGGAGCTCACCGCGTACGTGCTCGACGAGGAGCTCGCCGACGCCGCGGCCGTCGAGTCCGCACTGCCCCGCCTGCGTGCGGAGGCAGGGCTGTGACCGGACGTCTGCGGGTCGGCATCGCGGGGGTGCACGGCCACGGACGCTCGCACGTCGACGCGACGCTCGCCCGTTCGTCGGTGCTCGAGCTCGTGGCCGTCGCCGACCCGCGCGGAGGCGGCGATGTGCCGGGCGCGACGCGTGTCTTCGGCGACGCCGCCGCCATGCTCCGCGACGTCGAGCTCGACATCGCGATCCTCAGCACCCCGATCCCGACCCATGCCGAGCTCGCCGCCCTCGCGCTCTCGCGCGGCGCGCACGTGCTCCTCGAGAAGCCTCCGGTCCCGTCGGTCGCCGATCATCGCGAGCTCCTGAGAGCGGGGGATGCCGCGGGTCGCTCCGTGCAGGTCGGGTTCCAGTCCCTGGGCAGTCCGGGGGTGCGGGCCGTCGCCGAGACGGCGGCATCCGGGGTCATCGGAGACACGCTGCACTACGGCGCCGTCGGACTGTGGTCGCGCTCGGAGCAGTACTGGCGGCGCGCGCCGTGGGCGGGTCACCGCGTGATCGACGGCCGGCTCGTGGCGGACGGCGTCGTGACGAACCCGCTCGCGCACGCGATCGCGACGGCCTTCGCGATCGCCGGTGCAGCGATGCCCGAGGACGTCGTCGACGTCGACGCCGACCTCCGCCGCGCGAACGACATCGCCACCGACGACACGTCGTCGCTCGTGGTGACGCTCCGCGACGGAGCGCGCTTCGCGGCCGGGCTCGCGGTGACGGCCGCCCGGCGCCACGAACCGTACGTCCTGGTGCGCGGAACCCGTGGCCATCTCGTGTACCACTACACGCTCGACACGCTGCACGTCTTCCGCGACGGCCGGTCGCTGCCGCGCACCTTCGAGTTCGAGCGCGTGGCGCTGCTCGACGACCTTGCCGCCCACATCCGCGACGGCTCCGATCTTGCCGCGCCCCTCTCGAGCACGGGTGCCTTCACACGCCTGCTCGAGGCCGTCGTCTCGGCGCCGGCGCCGGCGCCGGTCGATGACGCGCTCGTGAGGTCCACGCGTTCCGGCGATGAGACGTTCCGCGTCGTCGACGGCATCGAGGACGCGGCCGAGGCCGTCGCGTGGGAGGGCCGCACGTTCCGCGGGCTCGGCCTGCTCTGACCCGCCGAGGACCGGGACGGGGGATCAGGGGCCGACGCCGATGATGGCCGACGCGTCGTCGTCGACCGGAGCAGTGGAGTTGCGGACGACGAGGGGCGACGGCTCGTACAGACGGTGCGTCTGGGCTCCGGGCTCGTCGATCTGACGCAGCAGCAGCTCGGCCGCAGCACGCCCCTGCTGGTGGGGACGCTGCTGCAGCGTCGTGAGCGAGAACATGTCGGCGTAAGCGTGGTCGTCGATGCCGACCACGCTGAGGCGCTCGGGTACCCGGATGCCGAGCCGCCGGGCCGCGATGATCGCCCCGACGGCGACCTCGTCGCACACTCCGACGATCGCCGTCGGGCGCGTGCGCCGGTCGCCGAGCAGCTCGACGGCGGCACCGTAGCCGCCCGGCATCGCGACCTCGGACTGCACATGGCGAGCGGAGGCTCCCAGCCCGGCATCGTGCATCGCCGCGAGATAGCCGTCGAGCCGGAGGCCGTCGCCGAAGCTCGTGCGCCGGCCGTCGGGATCGCCGCCCAGGAAGACGATGTCGCGGTGGCCGAGCCCGATCACGTGGTCGGTGGCGATGCGCGCGGCGGCCTCGTCGTCGATCGACACGGCATTGGTGCCCACGTCGTAGCCGCCGACGCTCACGACCGGCTTGCCGAACGCCACGAGGCGCTCCAGCTCTCGCGCGTTCGGCTCGATGCCGATGGCGATCAGCCCGTCGAACCTCTTGCGGGCGAGGAAGTGCTCGAACATCTCCCGGCGGGCGGCGGACTCGGGCGGCGCCCCGTAGAGCGCGAGGTCGTAGCGGCGCTCGAGCAGGGCATCCTGGACGCCCTCCAGCACCTGGGCGAAGAACCAGCGGTCGAGCGACGGCATGACGACGCCGACCGTCTGGGTGCGCCCGGTGACGAGGCTGACCGCGCTGGTGGTGGGGACGTAGCCGAGAGCGGCGGCGGCATCCCTCACCCGCTCTCGCGTTGCCTGCGACACGTAGCCGCCGCCGGTCAGCGCGCGCGAGGCGGTCGACTTCGACACGCCCGCCGCGCGTGCCACTTCGGCGATGCCCGCCATCGGGTCCTCCTCGCACTTCGGCGACCCCGGTGTCGCCGAATCTGGAACCGGTTCCAGCGTTCATCATGCCCTGATCGCTCCCGGCCCGCCACCCGGACGGCGCTGTTTACCGAGTTGTGACCCACGGTCATTGTGCGGCTCTGCGGCATCCCCTAGCGTGAGCATGGAATCGGTTCCCGATCTCTCACGTGCGGGGGCACTGAGGTGCGGCCCGCGGACTCAAGGAGGAGGCAGCGAACATGACTGCACTGCGATCACGTCGTCACGGCTACATCGCTCTGGGGCTCACGGCCATCGCGGCTGTGACCCTCGCAGGCTGTGCGGAGGGCGGTGACAGCGGCGATTCTGGCGAGAGCAAGACGGTCCAGATCTCCGGCGGCATCACCGGCTCCGAAGCCGACAACCTGCAGAAGTCGTTCGATCAGTTCACGAAGGACACCGGCGTCAAGGTCGTCTACACCGGCGACAAGGGCTTCGAGGGAAACATCGTCACGAAGGTCGCGGGAGGCTCCGCGCCCGACATCGCCATCGTCCCGCAGCCCGGCCTGCTCGCCTCGCTCGTCGGCACCGGCGAGGTCAAGGAGGGCACCCAGGCGGTGGCCGACAATGTCGACAAGTACTGGGCTCCGGCCTGGAAGGACTACGGCAGCGTCGACGGCACGTTCTATGCCGCGCCGATGCTCGCCAACGTCAAGGGCTACGTCTACTACTCGCCCAAGAGCTTCCAGGAGTGGGGCGTCGAGGTTCCCAAGACGTGGGACGACCTTCTCGCCCTGACCGCCACCATCCAGCAGAAGACGGGCACACCACCCTGGTGCGCCGGCTTCTCGTCCGGTGACGCGTCGGGCTGGCCCGGCACCGACTGGATCGAGGACCTCGTGCTCCGCCAGGCGGGCGCAGACGTCTACGACAGCTGGGCCTCGGGCGACACGCCCTTCACCGACCCCGACATCGAGGCCGCGTTCGACTCGGTGGGCAAGATCCTGCTCGACCCGAACTACGTCAACGCCGGCTTCGGCGACGTCAAGAGCATCAACTCGACGGCGTTCGGTGATGTGGCGGCCAAGATCGCCGACGGCTCCTGCGCGCTGACCCACCAGGCGTCGTTCCTCACGGCCAACCTGCTGACGGTGCAGACCGCCGACGGCGCGACTCCGACGATCGCCCCCGACGGCGACGTGTACGCGTTCGTGCTGCCGGGCGTCAAGGAGGGCGACCAGTCGGTCGAGGGCGGCGGCGAGTTCGTCACCGCGTTCTCCGACGACGAGAACACCCAGAAGGTGCTCGAGTACATGTCGACGCCGGAGTTCGCCGACGCACGAGTCAGCCTCGGCGGCGCGATCTCGGCCAACACCGGAGCGGACCCCTCGCTGGCCTCCAGCGAGTTCCTGACCGAGGCCATGACGCTGCTGCAGGACCCGGCCACGACGTTCCGCTTCGACGCGTCCGACCTGATGCCGGCCAGCGTCGGATCGGGCTCGTTCTGGCGCGGCATGGTCGACTGGATCGACGGCAAGCCCACGCCGCAGGTCCTGAGCGACATCCAGGCGGGTTACGAGAACTGACGGCTCTCACCCCGGCGTCGGATCCGCGCGGTCATCGTGCGGATCCGGGGCCGGGGTGACGGCATCCGTCGACGATGACGGGGGAAGGGTCACACATGTCGCACACCGCAACCACGCCGACGCAACAGAAGCAGGCGCCACCGACGCACCCGACGAAGAAGCAGCCCTCGCAGACGACGACGCGCGTCGTCGCCGCGATCGGGGGGATCCTCATCGTCGCGCTGGTGATCTTCATACTCATCGGCGGACCGCAGCCGGACGCCAAGCCGGTCTCACTCGGGTTCTCGTTCAACTCCTTCTTCCGCTGGATCGGAGAGATGGGCCCGATCGTCCAGATCCCGCTCGTGCTCGTCATCTTCGCCGCCGTCGTCGGGATCCTGCTGCTGCTCATCGAGTACGCGCCTCGGCACGGCAGGGGCTACTTCTGGCTGCGCCTGGTCACGAGCTTCGCGATCCCGCTGCTCGCGTTCATGATGCTGCGGCCGTACCAGAACGCGGTCGTCTACGTGGTGATCATCGCGCTCATCGCGGGCGGCCTGCTGTTCTACATGGACTATCGGGCCCGTGAGGGCGCAGGCTACCTGTACCAGCTGACGCTGTTCCTGGCGCCGGCGTTCATCATGCTGCTCGTCGGGCTCATCTACCCCGCGATCTCGACGGTCATCCAGTCGTTCTACGACAAGACCGGCGAGAACTTCGTCGGCATGGACAACTACGTCTGGGCGTTCACGAACCCGCAGGGGTTCTGGTCGATCATCAACACCCTCATCTGGGCGGTGTTCGTGCCCATCTTCGCCACGGTCGTGGGCCTGGCCTACGCGGCGTTCATGGAGCGGGCGCGCGGCGAGCGGCTGCTCAAGGTGCTCGTGTTCATGCCGTTCGCGATCGCTCCGGTGAGCATCAGCCTCATCTGGAAGTTCGTCTACGACTACCGGCAGGGCGACCAGATCGGCCTCCTCAACGCGATCGTCGTCGCCTTCGGCGGCGAGCCGGTGCGCTGGCTCGACACGTGGCCTCTCGTCAACACCTTCTGCCTGCTCATCGCGTTCGTGTGGGCGCAGACGGGCTTCGCGATGGTGATCCTCTCGGCGGCGATCAAGGCCGTGCCCGTCGAGCAGATGGAGGCCGCGCAGCTGGACGGCACGACGTCCTGGCAGCGGTTCATCAACGTGACCGTGCCGGGCATCCGGACGTCCATCGTCGTGGTGCTCACCACGGTCACGATCGCCGCACTGAAGCTGTACGACATCGTCGCGGTGATGACCGGCGGCCGGTCGAACTCGACGGTGCTGGGCTTCGAGATGGTGAACCAACAGCAGCGGTTCCAGAGCTACGGCCACGCCGCGGCGCTGGCTGTGCTGATCTTCGTGTTCGTCGCGCCGCTGATCGTCTACAACGTCATACAGCTGCGCAAGCAGAGGGAGGTGCGGTGATGGCCGCCGTCGAGACCGCCGCGACGCCGAAGTTCGACCGGAGCGCCGCCCGCAAGGTCGCCCGTGAGACGCGGCGCAACGAGGCGCAGGCGCAGAAGCGCCTCACCTCGCCCGTCGCCACCGTGATCGCGATCCTGATCGCGTTCCTCTGGACGATCCCGACCCTCGGCCTGCTCATCACGTCGTTCCGCCCCGGTGCGGACTCGGCCTCCACGGGCTGGTGGACGGTGTTCACCAACCCGGACTTCACGCTGGGCAACTACCAGGAGGCCCTGACCTCGGGTGGCACAGCGCTCACCCTCGGTCAGTCGTTCCTGAACTCGCTGGCCATCACCATCCCGGTGACGGTGTTCGTGATCTCGATCGCGGCGCTCGGGGCGTATGCCTTCGCGTGGATGGACTTCAAGGGCCGCGGGTTCCTGTTCGTCGCGATCTTCGCGCTGCAGATCGTGCCGATCCAGATGGCGCTGGTGCCGCTGCTCAGCCTGTTCTCGCGGGGGCTCGAGATCGCCGGGGTGGGGATCTTCCCGGGGCTGGAGCTGCGCGAGATCGATCACAGCTTCGCGACCATGTGGATCGCCCACGTGATGTTCGGCCTGCCGCTGTCGATCTTCCTGCTGCACAACTTCATGGCGGAGATCCCGTCCGACGTGATCGAGGCGGCGCGCGTGGACGGCGCGGGGCACGGCCAGATCTTCTTCCGGATCATCCTGCCGCTGTCGATGCCGATCCTCGCGTCGTTCGCGATCTTCGAGTTCGTCTGGGTGTGGAACGACCTGCTGGTGGCGACGATCTTCGCGCCGACATCGTCGTTGCCGATGACGCAGACGCTCAACTCGCTGTCGGGTTCGTGGGGCGACCGCTGGTACCTGGTGTCGGCGGGCGCGTTCCTCGTGCTCGTCGTGCCGATGATCGTGTTCCTCGCACTGCAGCGGTTCTTCGTGCGCGGCCTCATGGCGGGCGCGACGAAGGGCTGACCGATCGGAGAGTGGATGCCTCGGCCCCGCGCTCGGCGCAGGGGCCGAGGCATCCACTTCTCCGAGTCACGGATCGCTAACCTGATCGCATGGACGCCTCCGCAGACGCCCCGGCCGCCCCCGTGCTCGATCCCGGGCTGAGCGCCGCGGACGTCGCCGAGCGGGTCGCGGCAGGTCGCACGAACGCCCACACGGCCGATACGAGCCGGAGCGTCTGGAACATCGTGCGGGCGAACGTCTTCACGCTGTTCAACGGCATCGTGTTCGCGTGCTTCTTCGTGCTGTTCCTGCTGGGGCGATGGCAGGACGCCCTCTTTGGCATCGCGGCGTTCGCGAACTCGATCATCGGGTGCGTGCAGGAGTTCCGCGCCAAGGCGGCGCTCGACCGACTCGCCCTGCTGAACGCCCCGCGCGCCCGGGTGCGCCGTGAGGGCGACGAGGCCGAGATCGCGCCGGAGGACGTCGTGATCGACGACATCCTGGTGCTGCGTGCGGGCGATCAGGTGCCGGCCGATGCCGACGTCATCGAGAGCCGTGGCCTGCAGATCGACGAGTCGATGCTGACCGGCGAATCCGACGCGGTCGACAAGCAGCCCGGCGACGAGGCGCTGTCGGGATCCATCGTGGTGGCCGGCGAGGGCGCCGCGCGCGCGACCCGGGTCGGAGCGGATTCGTACGCGAACCGGTTCGCCGGCGAGGCCAAGCGCTTCTCCCTCGTGGCGTCAGAGGTTCGCAACTCGGTCAACCGCGTGCTCAAGTGGATGAGCTGGATCATCGGCCCCGTGGGCCTGCTCGTCTGCAACGCGCAGATGATGGTGTTCGGCGGGTGGGATGAAGCCTTCGAGAGCGGCGACTGGGTGCAGGCGATCGTCAATTCGATCGCCGCGATCACCGCGATGATCCCGCTCGGGCTCGTGCTGATGACGTCGATCGCGTTCGCCGTCGCGGCCGCCAAGCTCGCGTCGAAGCAGGTGCTCGTGAACGAGCTGCCCGCGGTCGAAGGACTCGCCCGCGTCGACGTGATCTGCCTCGACAAGACCGGCACGCTCACCGCGGGCGAGATCGCGTTCGACGCCCTGCAGCCCCTCGGCGATGCCGTCCTCGGCCAGAAGGCCGTGCTGGGCTGGTTCGGCGCCGCGCCGGACGCGAACGCCACCGCCCGGTGCCTGCGCGAGCCGTTCCCGGTCACCGAGCCGCTCACCGCCGGGGCGTACATCCCGTTCTCGTCCGCCCGCAAGTGGAGCGCGGTCTCGTTCGCCGCCGGTCCCGCGGGCGCGTGGGTGCTGGGTGCCCCCGAGATGGTGTTCGGGGATGCCGCCACCGACCGGTCGGCCGAGCTCGGCCGCGTCGTCAGCGAGCTCGCCTCGACCGGGCGCCGTACGCTGGTGCTCGCACACGCCCACGAGCCGATCACGCCGGCCGACGTCGCCGACGAGCGTCTCCCGGCCGGCCTCGCCGCGGTCGCGGTCGTGACCTTCCAGGAGCAGGTGCGGCCCGATGCGGCGCAGACCCTGGAGTACTTCGCCGCGCAGGGCGTGGGCGTCCGCGTCATCTCGGGCGACAATCCGCGCACGGTCGCCGCGATCGCGCGCAGCGTGGGCGTCGACGTGGCGGAGGGCTTCGACGCACGGCGCCTACCAGACGACGATGACGAGCTCGGCGAGGTGCTCGAGCACAACCTCGTGTTCGGGCGCGTGACGCCCGAGCAGAAGAAGCGCATGGTCATCGCGCTGCAGCAGCGGGGCCACACGGTGGCGATGACCGGTGACGGCGTGAACGACGCCCTCGCCATCAAGACCGCCGATCTGGGCATCGCGATGAACTCCGGGGCCGCCGCCACCAAGGCGGTCGCCCGCATCGTGCTGCTCGACGGCCGCTTCTCGCACCTGCCCGAGGTCGTCGCCGAGGGGCGTCAGGTCATCGCGAACATCGAACGTGTGTCGATGCTGTTCTTCACGAAGACGGCCTACGCGACGGGCCTCGCGGTGCTGTTCGGCCTGCTGGTGCTGCCGTTCCCCTTCCTGCCGCGGCAGCTGTCGATCACCGACGGTCTGACGATCGGCATCCCGGCGTTCTTCCTGGCACTGCTGCCCAACACGCAGCGCTACGTGCCGGGGTTCCTGCGGCGCTCGCTGAGCTTCGCGATCCCCGCGGGCGCGATCATCGCGATCTCGCTCACGCTCTACTCGCTGGCCGCCACGGCGATCGGCATCGGTCAGCCAGAGCTGCGCACCGGCTCGACGATCATCCTCGCGATCGTCGGCATCTGGGTGCTGACGGTGCTGTCACGGCCGATCACGCGCCTCAAGGGGATCATCATCGGCGCGATGTTCATCGGCCTCGTCGGCGTGTTCACGATCCCGTTCCTGACCGAGTTCTTTCAGCTCGTCGACCCCGGCGAAGAGGCCGCATGGCTCATCGTGGTCGTGACGGCGCTCACGATCGGCGCGATCGAGATCGTGCGGTTCTTCCACCGTCGCTACGTGGCGAAGGCGCTCGCCGCGGTGTGATCAGCCGGCGGGCGTCTGATCCGGCGCGGCGTCTGTCGTCGGGCGCACGAAGTGTCGAGAGCCCGGCGGCGCCCACAGCGCGACCAGGATCAGGGCTTCGATCGCGAGGTCGATCGTCGAGCCCCAGTCCCACCCGTCCGTGGTCACGATCGTCATCACGCTCAGCACGACGAGCACTCCGAGGTAGATCGTCGCGAACGTGCGCGACAGGCGGCTGCCGCGCGCGAGGCCCGAGGCCATGCCGATCAGCAGCAACCCGAACAGGATCACCGCCGCGCCGAGCAGCGACACGCGCAGCACGTCGGCCTCGGCGACCTCGTAGCGGCTGAGCAGCACCACGACGCCGAGCGCGACGTTGGCGAAAGCGCTCACGTACACAAGGACGACGGCGATCGTGACGATCACGGGGCGGCGCCGGCGGGGCTCCACGGCGGTCACGGACGGGTCGGCGCTCACGCGACCACTGTAACGATCGGGCTCAGCCAGAGCACCCCAATCGGTCCTGGATCGAGTGCATGGCGTCGATCTCGGCCGTCTGGCCCGTCTTCATGGCCTGCGCGACCTCGAGCGCGCGGGGGTCGCGGCCGAGTTCCAGCAGCGCGTCAGCCATGGGGATCGCACCCTCGTGGTGACGGAGCATGAGCACCAGGAACTGACAGTCCGCGGCGGTGCCTGTGGCAGCCTGCAGCGCGGCGATCTCGTCGGCGGATGCCATCCCCATCGCGTCGCGGGCCTCTGCCTCGGTCATCGGCTCCGACGACGCCTGACCGTGCTCGTGGCCCGGGGACGAGGCATCCATCCACTGCATCATGGGGCCGCCGGCCTGGGGGAGACCCCATCTCACGAGCCAGTCGAACATCTCGCCGCGCTGCGCGGCCTGCGACGTCGCGATGTCGTACGAGAGCGCGCGCAGCTCTTCGTCATCGGTCTTGCGGTAGATCTCCATCGCCAGCTCGACGGCCTGCGCGTGATGCGCCTGCATGTCGCGCGAGAAGCCCGCCTCCGGTGACGAGGTGCCGGGCGTCGACGCGGCGGACTGCGTGCCGAACATCGTGAAGCGTCCGACGGCGAAGCCGAGCGCGCCGATCAGCACGAGCGCCACGACGATGACGATCCATCGTTGCGCGCGGCCGGCCGAGGGCGCGTCCGACATCGCGGTCCTTACTTCTTGCCGGGGGCGTCGAGCCCGCCGGTGCACATCGCGTTCGGCTCGGGGGCGTTCGTGGAGTGCCAGTACGCGGTGATGAATTCCTTGATGCGCGCGTCGTCGGCGGAGTCGACCTTGAGCTGCGCGTTCCACGCGCTCACCGCGATGGGGGTGTCCATGTCTTCGTACGGCGACATCGTGGCGAAGGTCGACGGCATGAGGGCCTCGAGCTTCGCGACATCGTCCGCCGAGACCTGGGCAGGGTCGTACGTGATCCACACGGCGCCGTGCTCGAGGTCGTGCACGGCGTTCTCGTTGGGGACCGGCTCGGTGTAGATGCCGCAGTTCAGCCAGATGGCGTTGTGATCGCCGCCGGCGGGCGGGGTCTGCGCGTAGTCGACGGCGCCCTGGACGTGGGTCGCGGTGTTGTCGAAGGTCTCGACGCCCTCGATGCCGCTGCCGTCGCCGTCGCCGCGCGCGTACGTGGGCGCCGGCGCGGGGGCGAAGACGAAGGATGCCACGATCGCAGCGATCACGGCGACCGCGGCCGTCGAGCCGACGATCCACCACACGAGCTTGCCGCGGCGGCGCTTGGCGAGCTGCTTCTGGTACTCGGCGAGCTTGTCCTGCCGCTTCTGCTCGCGCTGCTGCTTGACGCTGAGGTTGATGTGGGCCTGAGTGGCCGGGTTGCCGCTCGTGCGCTTGTCGGCGGGGGTCGGGGTCGGGGTCATGTGCTCGATCTCGGCTCGGCCGCCGGGCGCGGGGCCCGCGGGCTGGGGTGCTGGACTGTCTTCATCCTATGCGGCCGCATGCAAGCGGGGCCTGGGAAGGAGCCGACAGCGACGGGGTTTGCGGGCCGGTTCGAGGCATCCGCTATCCTGGATTCTCGAATCGATTCGACTGGTCCTGTCACCTGATTCCCGCGCCCCGAAACGAAATACGCCGTTGCTCGATACCGCCTCCGTTCCCGTCCAGAAGCCAGAAGACCGTCCCACTGAGCCCCGTCCGGCGCCCCGCACCGACACCGGCGCCATCCGCACCCTCGGCAGCAACCCGGCCACCGCGCCGATCGTGCTGCACCCCGGCGACTCGATCCCGCACCGCCGCCGGGTGCTCTACATCGTGCTGCTCGGCGCCCTCACGGCGCTCGGCCCATTCACGATCGACCTCTACCTGCCCGCATTCCCGGTGCTGGAAGAGGACTTCCAGACCACGGCCGCGCTCATCCAGCTGACCCTCACGGGCACCATGATCGGCTTCGCGCTCGGCCAGCTGATCGTGGGGCCGCTGAGCGACAAGGTCGGCCGGCGCGTGCCGCTGCTCAGCGTCACGGCGCTCCACGTGCTCGCCAGCACCGCCGCGGCCCTCGCTCCGACGCTGGAGCTGCTGTCGGTGGCGCGCGTCCTGCAGGGAGCCGGAGCCGCCGCGGGCGGCGTCGTCGCCGCGGCCATCGTGCGCGACCTGTTCGGCGGACGCCGGCTCGTCGTGATGCTGTCGCGTCTCGCGCTCGTGTCGGGCGTGGCGCCCGTGCTCGCCCCTCTCGTCGGCTCGGCGCTGCTGGCGGTCATGCCGTGGCGAGGCATCTTCGTCGTGCTCGCGGTCTACGGCGCGGTCATGCTGTTGTCGGCGATCATCTTCCTGCCCGAGACCCTGCCCAAGGCCCGACGCAGCGAACGCGGCACCACGACGGTCTGGCAGCGCTATCGCAGCGTGTTCAGCGACCGCGTGTTCATCGGCGTGCTGATCATCGGCGGCATGACCTTCTCGGGCATGTTCTCGTACCTGTCGAGCTCGTCGTTCCTGTTCCAGCAGACGTACGGCTTCGACGCGCAGCAGTACGGCATCCTGTTCGCGGTCAACTCGCTCGGCGTCGTGCTGGGTGTGCAGACGGCGTCCCGCCTCGCGGCGCGCTTCGGCCCGCAGTGGGTCATGGCCTGGTCGACGGCGGTGCTCGTGCTGGCGGGAGCCGCCATCGTCGTCACCGACCAGCTGGGCCTGGGCCTGTGGGGCACCGTCGTTCCGCTGTGGGTCTTCATCGCGGCGTGCGGGTTCACGTTCCCGTGCGTGCAGGTGCTGGCGCTCGATCGTCACGGCAAGGCGGCCGGCACCGCGCAGTCCATCATCGGCGCCACGAACTTCGGTGTCGCAGGGCTGGTGTCTCCGCTCGTCGGCTGGATCGCTCGGGATGCCGGCATCACGGCGACCACGATGGCCTCGGTCATGGTCGGCTGCGCCGTCGTCGGCGTGCTGGCGCTGTGGTTCGTGGTGCGTCCGCGCACGGTGGAGCGACTCGCGCCCTGAGCGCGGGTCAGCTGCAGAACCCCACCGGTGGCAGGTCGTAGGTCGCCGTCATGCTGTGCACGTGCCCGTCGGAGACCTCGAACAGCAACGAACCCTCGTCGTCGCTGAGGACGTAGTGCGTGCTCGGGTCGTCTGACGTCCCGCGTGGATCGTCCCACGGCTCAAGGTCCGGGTAGGCGGCCGCCAGATCGTCGGAACTGCTGCCCAGGACGATGCCGGCAGCGGTTCGGGGCGACTCCGGCAGGGGACCGGTGGCCTCCGCTCCGACATCGAAGACGGTCACCGCGCGGAAGAAGCCCGGGTGCTCCGGCGTCGAACTGCCGCTCACGCCCGTGATCACCCGCAGACTGGAGGCGGAGTCCGCGGGGTCGTATGCGGTGAGTCCCTCGCACTGCTGCGTCTTCGTGAACGCCGGCTCGAAGAGGTGATCGAGCTGCTCGCCGTCGATGTCTCCGAGTGTTCCCGGCCCGATCGATGACGTCGTCACCAGCCACGTGGCGGGGTCTGCGGGGTCCTGCGTGACGACCGTCGGCGTCGGCGTCGGCGTCGGCGTCGGCGTCGGCGTCGGCATCGACGTCGATGGAACCGCGCTCGCCGACGGCGAGGCGCCGGCATCCGGGGCGGACGGTGTCGCGCAGCCACCGAGGACGACCACAGCGGACAACACGACGAAGGCGATGGAGGACCGGCGTCGGTGCATCATGCAGACATCCTATGGACGGAGGATTCCGCATCCGGCATACGCGCGGTCGGTTCAGCGCCGCGGGTCGTGAGAAAGCGGCCGGCGCACCGGCTGCAGCACGAAGATGCGCGCGGTGCGGCCGGCGTCGCGCTCGTACTGGCGGTAGTCCGGCCACTGCGCCTCCATGAGTGCCCATGCCGCGTCGCGTTCGGCGTCGGGCACCAGGGTCGCGCGGACGGCCATGCGCCGGCCGCGGACGGTGATCTCGACATCCGGGTGGGCGAGCAGGTTCGCCGTCCACGCGGGATGCCGGGCGCCCGCCCAGTTCGTCCCCGCCACCAGTGCGCGCCCGCGGCCGTCGGCGGTGTACATGAGCGGCGCGTCGCGCGGCTCGCCGGACTTCGCGCCGATCGTGTGGAGCACGAGCGAGGGGACCAGGAAAGCGGTGAGCTGCACGCGGCCGCCGGTGAGCCGGGACACGAACCGCTCCAGTGGCGGCAGCACGCTGGTCGCGAAGCGGCGGAACCACCCGGTGCGCGAGAGCGGGGCGGCGAACTCGCGCACGGCGTCGATGAAGGGCATCACTCGGTCCTTTCGACCGGCTGCAGGCGGAACAGGCGCACGGTGCGCCCCGATTCGCGCTCGTAGTCGCGGTACCCCGGCCACTGCGCCTCGATACGCGCCCACACGGCGTTGCGCTCGGCGTCGGGCACCATCGTCGCATGCACCGGCATGCGGCGGCCGCGCACGGTGATCGCGGCGTCGGGGTGCGCGAGCAGGTTCGACGTCCAGGCGGGATGCCGCGACCCGGCGAAGTTCGTGCCGGCGACGATGGCGCGGCCGTGTCCGTCGGGCGTGTACATGAGCGGCACGTCGCGCGGCTCGCCCGAGCGTGCGCCGACGGTGTGCAGCACGAGCGAGGGCACCAGCAGCGCGCTGAGCTGCACGCGGCCTCGTGACACTGCGGCGATCAGACGCTCGACCGGGGGCAGCAGCACCGGCCCGATGAAGCGCCGGAACACCCGCGTGCGGGTGAGCGGTGCGATCACCGTGCGCAGTGCGTCGACGACGGAGGTCATGCGAACATCCTGGCCGCCGCGTGTCCACCCGCGCGGACGCCGCACCCGTGCGGGCAGAATGGGGCGATGACCGACGTGCGACGCGCAGATGCGGGCCCGCGGGTGGCCAGGACGGTAGCCGTCCAGCTCATCGTGGGCGGGCTGCTGACGCTGGCCTCGGTCGCGCTGGGGTGGTGGATCTTCAGCAGGGGCGTCGGCCCGTTCCCCATCGACGAGTGGTGGAACGCGCTCGTGGCCGAATGGTGGCATCCCGCCCTGGTGGGGTTCTCGCGTGTCATGAACTGGCTGGGGGGCGGCTGGGTCGGAGTGCTCGCGGTGCCGATCGGCGGTGCGATCGGCCTCGTCCTCGTGCGCCGGCCGTGGGCGGCGGCCTACTTCCTCGCGGCCGAGGCGGTGTCGGCGGGGCTCGTGCAGGTGCTCAAACACGCCTTCGGACGCGTGCGCCCCGAAGACATCCTCGTGGTGTCCGACTACGGCTCGTACCCGTCCGGGCATGTCGCCAACGCCGCCACGATCGCGGTCGCCGCATTCCTGATCTTCCCGCGCCTGTGGGTCGCCGTCGTCGGCGCCGCGTGGGTCGTGCTGATGGCCTTCAGCCGCACGTATCTGCACGCACACTGGCTGTCCGACACCGTCGGCGGCGCCCTCATCGGCGCGGGGGCGGCCCTGCTCGTCGCGGCTGCCTTCGCGGTGCCGATGACCCGCGAGAGAGCCGTCCCGACGGACCCCTCAACTCGGCGCTGACGCGTCGAGCGGTGCCCCTGGCCGCGTGGGCCCCTCCGCCTCCCGAGGTGCCTGGCTAGGCTGAGCCCATGACCTCGCCCGAGTCCGAGCCCACCGCATCCGACCCGGCCGTCGCGGCCGCCGAGGCAGAGCTGGCACGACTCCGTGCCGAGGCCGAGGCCGCCGAGGCGCAGCTGAAAGCCGCGCAGGCGAAGGCGGCGCTCGCGGCCGCCGAGGCCGAGGCCGCGAAGGCTCGCGCGGGCAGCCCTTCGACGAGCTCGGGCACCGGAACCCCGGCGCCCGCGCCGGCCGCGTCTGCACCGGCCGCGTCTGCACCGGCCGCGTCTGCCCCGGTCGCTGAGCCTGTCGAAGCGCCGGTCGCCGATGCGCCGGTGGCGGCGGCATCCACTCCTCCTGCACCGTCCGAGCCGGTCGAGGGAGCGCCGCTCGACGCCGCCGAGGTCGCGGCCGTCGTCAAGGGATACACGTTCGAGGCGTCGACGCTCGACCTCGGTGCGCTCGTCAACGGCGAGCCGGTCGCCGAGGCGCAGATCCGGATCCCGCTCGGCATGATGAACCGTCACGGGCTGGTCGCCGGCGCGACCGGCACCGGCAAGACCCGCACGCTGCAGGGGCTGGCCGAGCAGCTGGCTGCGAAGGGCGTGCCGGTGTTCGCCGCCGACATCAAGGGCGACCTGTCGGGCGTCGCGACTCCCGGCGAGTCGAACGAGAAGCTGCTCGCACGCACGCGGGCGATCGGGCAGGACTGGAAGCCGGAGGCGTCGGTCACCGAGTACTTCGCGCTCGGCGGCGTCGGCAAGGGCGTGCCGGTCCGCGCGACGGTCTCGGGCTTCGGGCCGCTGCTGCTGAGCAAGGTGCTCGGGCTGAACGCGACCCAGGAGTCGAGCCTGGGCCTCGTGTTCCACTACGCCGACGCCAACGGACTCGCCCTCGTCGACCTGTCGGACCTGCGCGCGGTGCTGACGCATCTCACGAGCGACGAGGGCAAGGCGGAGCTCAAGGAGCTCGGCGGGCTCTCGGCCGCGACGGCGGGCGTGATCCTGCGAGAGCTCATCACGTTCGCGGATGCCGGCGCCGACGTGTTCTTCGGCGAGCCCGAGTTCGCCGTCACGGACTTCCTGCGCACGGCTCCCGACGGGCGGGGCTTCATCAGCCTGCTCGAGGTCCCGGGGGTGATCGACAAGCCGGCGCTGTTCTCGACGTTCCTCATGTACCTGCTGGCGGAGCTGTTCGAGATCCTCCCCGAGGTGGGGGATGCCGACAAGCCGAAGCTCGTGTTCTTCTTCGACGAGGCGCACCTGCTGTTCAAGGATGCGTCGAAGGACTTCCTGGCCGCGATCACGCAGACCGTACGGCTCATCCGTTCCAAGGGGGTCGGCGTGTTCTTCGTCACGCAGACCCCGAAGGATGTGCCGTCGGACGTGCTCGCCCAGCTCGGCTCGCGCGTGCAGCACGCGCTGCGCGCGTTCACGCCGGACGACGCGAAGGCGCTGCGCGCCACCGTCGGCACGTACCCGAAGTCAGGCTACGACTTGGAGCGCGTGCTGCAGGAGCTCGGCACCGGCGAGGCGATCGTTACGGTGATGAGTGAGAAGGGCGCGCCGACCCCGGTCGCGTGGACGCGGCTGCGAGCGCCGCAGGGCCTCATGTCGCCGACCCCCGACCCCGCCATCGAGGCCGCGGTGAAGGCATCGCCGCTGCTGGCCAAGTACGGCACCGCGATCGACCGGGAGTCCGCCCGGGAGATCCTCGCGGCCAAGATGAAGGCGGCCGACGACGCGGCCGCGGCGGAGGACGCAGCGCTCGCCAAAGCGAAGGCCGATGCCGAGTACGCCAAGCAGAAGGCCGCCATCGACAAGCAGCAGGCCGCCGCCGACAAGGCGAGCGCCGCCGCCGAGAAGAGGGCGCAGCAGGAGTACGAGCGCCTGCTCAAGAAGACCGCCGGCACGACGCGCACGTCGCGCAGTTCACAGAAGTCCCCCATCGAACAGATCCTGAACTCCAAGTCGACGCAGACTATCCTCGGGGGAGTGATCCGCGGGATCTTCGGCACCGGCAAACGCTGAGCCCGTCCCGGCCCGTGGATCGGCCCCTCGATCCCGGAAGGCCTTCGCGTGCGCAGACCGAAGACCGTCGCCGTGCTCGTGGCCGCCGTCGTGGCCGCCACCGCCGGAGCGGCGCTCGCCGTGCTCGGCGTGCCCGTGGGCGAGTCCTCGCCGGCCGAGGCCGTGCCCAGTGCACGCCCGTCGGCGGACGGGCAGGGCGTGACGGCATCCCCCGCTCCCGCCGACGTCGATGACACCGTCACCGCCGACGACTACTGCTATGTCGAGGCGATGATCTACTACCGCGTCAAGGAGGAGGAGCTCGCCCAGACGCTGCTGCGCAAGGATGACATCGCGCCCGCGGCCGAGTCCTTCGCGAAGCGGGTGCTCGGCGACGACCTCGCCGAGCTCGACGGCCTGCGCGCCTGGTACGTGTCGTGGGCCCCGGCACGTCCGCTCGAGGCACCCGCCGACGGCCCCTGCGGGGGTCACGGCTCCGATCACGCACAGATGCCCGGCATGCCGACCTGGTCCGCCGAGCAGGGCCTCGTCGACGCGCAGTCGCCCGACGCGGAGCGGCGCTACGCCGAGATCGCGCGCGACCAGAACGCCGGCATGGTGGCCCTCGTCACACTGATCCTCGACGGCGACCCGCATCCCGACGTCCGCGACTCGGCCGAAGACGTGCTCGAGCGCGAGAAGACCGACGCCGCGGAGCTGGCGGCGCTGCTCGCGCCCTGAGCCGGAAGCGTTCGAGGCATACCCTGGGGGCATGGCGACCAAGCCCCCGGCAGCCGACATCGACGAGTCCCGCGTGCACGTGACGCGACCGAAGCAGGTCGCGGTGGGTGTGCCGGCCGTGCTGCACGCGCTGCAGATCGCGAACGAGCAGATGGGTGTCGCGCGCTCCGTGCAGACGCTGCTGCGCGTCAACCAGAAGGACGGGTTCGACTGCCCCGGCTGCGCCTGGCCGGAGGAGGACAAGCGGCACATCGCCGAGTTCTGCGAGAACGGCGCGAAGGCTGTGGCCGAGGAGGCCACGCTGCGCCGCGTAGGCCCCGAGTTCTTCGCCGCGCACAGTCTTGATGAGCTGCGCGCGCACGACGACTGGTGGCTCGGGCAGCAGGGGCGACTGACGCATCCGATGCTGCTCGAGGAGGGGGCGACCCACTACCGGCCGATCTCGTGGGACGACGCGCTCGCGCTCGTCGCCGACGCGCTGCGCGGCCTCGACGACCCCGACGAGGCGGTGTTCTACACCTCCGGCCGCACCTCGAACGAGGCCGCATTCCTGTACCAGCTGCTCGTGCGCGGCCTCGGCACGAACAACCTGCCCGACTGCTCGAACATGTGCCACGAGTCCTCGGGCTCGGCCTTGACCGAGACGATCGGCATCGGCAAGGGCACGGTGTCGATCGACGACATCCACGAGGCCGACCTGCTCATCGTCGCGGGGCAGAACCCGGGCACCAACCATCCGCGCATGCTGTCGGCGCTCGAGAAGGCCAAGCAGCGTGGCGCCACGATCATCGCGGTGAACCCGCTGCCCGAAGCGGGCCTCCTGCGCTTCGAGAACCCGCAGACCGTCCGCGGCGTCGCCTTCGGCGGGACGCAGCTCGCCGACGGCTTCGTGCAGATCCGCCTGGGCGGCGACCAGGCGCTGTTCCAGGCCATCGGCAAGCATCTGCTGGAGGCCGAGGACGCAGCGACCGGGGCGGTGCTCGACCACGAGTTCATCGCCGCGCACACGAGCGGCTTCGAGGCGTATCGCGACGCGATGCGGGATGCCGCGTGGCCCGACCTGGTGGTCGCCACCGGCATCCCCGAAGATGCGCTGCGGCGCGTGGGCGAGGCGGTGCGCACCTCGAAGGCCACGATCGTCTGCTGGGCCATGGGGCTCACGCAGCACAAGCATTCCGTCGCGACGCTGCGGGACGTCGTGAACGTCCTGCTGCTGCAAGGCAACATCGGCCGCCGGGGCGCCGGCGTGTGTCCGGTGCGCGGCCACTCCAACGTGCAGGGCGACCGCACTGTCGGCATCTACGAGAAGCCGTCCGAGGCGTTCCTGTCGGCCCTCGATCGCGAGTTCGCGTTCGCGGCGCCCCGCGCGCACGGCTACGACACCGTCGAGGCCATCCGGGCGATGCGCGACGGCCGCGTGCGGCTCTTCCTCGGCATGGGCGGCAACTTCGTCTCGGCGACGCCCGACACCGCGGTCGTCGAGGCGGGCATGGCGAACGTCGGGCTCACGGTGCACGTGTCGACCAAGCTCAACCGCTCGCACGTCGTGACGGGGCGCCGCGCGCTGATCCTTCCGACACTCGGACGCACCGACCGCGACCGCAGGGCGGGCGCGGACGGCTCCCTGCGCGAGCAGCGCGTCACCGTCGAGGACTCCATGGGCGCCGTCCACGCGTCGCGCGGTCGGCTCGCGCCGCCGTCCGAGGAGCTGCTCAGCGAGGTCGTGATCGTGGCTCGGCTGTGCGCCCTGGTGTTCGGGGATGCCGGTGCCGGAGCCCGTGCCGCCGCGCCGGCGCCGCTGGCGGCGTCGTTCGACCACGCCCTGCCCGAGCACGGTGCGGCCGAGGCAGAGCGGCCCGACCCGGCCGCGGTGCGGCATCCACGGAACGTCCCGCACGCCGACTGGGGCGCGCTCGAGGCCGACTACGCGCTCATCCGCGCGCACATCGAGCGGGTGATCCCGGGCTTCGACGACTACGAGCGGCGCATCGACAAGGGGCGCACGCTGCACCTGCCGAACGGGCCCCGCGACGCGCGGCGCTTCGCGACCGCGGACGGGCGGGCGCGGTTCACCGTGAACCCGCTGGAGTTCCCCGTGATCCCCGAGGGCCGGCTGCTGCTGCAGACGTTGCGGTCGCACGATCAGTACAACACGACGATCTACGGCAAGGACGACCGCTACCGGGGCATCCACGGCGGTCGCCGCGTCGTGCTCGTGAACGCGCTCGACATCGCGGCGCTCGGCGTCACGGAAGGCGCCGTCGTCGACCTGGTGTCGGAGTGGGCCGGCCCCGACGGTGCGGTCGAGGAGCGCCGCGCCGCGGAGTTCCGCGTCGTCGCGTACTCGACGCCGCGAGGCAACGCCGCCGCGTACTACCCCGAGACCAACGTGCTCGTGCCGCTGGACTCGGTCGCCGACGTGTCGGGCACGCCCACCTCGAAGTCCGTCGTGGTGCGCCTGGAGCCGCGGGAGCCCGTCGGCTAGCGGCGTCCCCGACGGCCGCCGGCGCGCCCGCGGCCATTGCGCCTCCCGCGGCCGCGCCGATACGGTCGTGCCCAGACGACGGGAGACCCTGATGAGCACGACTGTCGACACCGAGACCCAGCCCTCGTTGAAGGGCGGGCTCGCCCAGGTCATCCTCGCCACCCTCGCGTCGACGGTCGGGTTCTGGGCCTGGATGTCGATCTCGCCGCTGCAGGGCGTGTACGCCGACGAGATGAGCCTGGACCAGGGTCAGATCTCGGTCATGCTGGCCATGCCCGTCCTCGTGGGTGCCCTGGGTCGCGTCCCGGTGGGGGCGTTCACCGATCGGTTCGGCGGACGCCGCGTGTTCACGCTCGTGCTGCTGGCCGGCGTCCCCGCGGTGCTGCTCGTCGCGCTCGCCGGGTCGATCGCGAGCTATCCGCTGCTGCTGGTCGCGGCCTTCCTGCTCGGCATCCCTGGCACGATCTTCGCGGCCGGCATCCCGTTCTCCAGCGCGTGGTTCCCACCCGCGCGCCGCGGCTTCGCGACCGGCGTGTTCGGCATGGGGATGATCGGCACGGCGGTGTCGGCGTTCTTCACGCCGCGGCTGGCGCTGAGCATCGGGTACCTGCCCACGCACCTGCTCATCGCGGGGATCATGGTCGCGATGGCGGTGCTGGTGTGGCTGGTGATGCGCGACTCGCCTGCGTGGAAGGCCAGCCGCCAGCCCCTCGTGCCGAAGGTCATCGGCGCGTTGAAGCTCCCGATCACGTGGGAGATGTCGTTCCTGTACGCCATCGTGTTCGGCGGCTTCGTGGCCTTCTCGACGTTCCTGCCGAAATACCTCACGACCATCTACCCGGACGACGTGGATGCCGTCGGCGCCGGCACCCGCACCGCGATGTTCGCGGCGGCCGCCGTCATCGCCCGGCCGATCGGCGGCGTCCTGGCCGACCGGCTCGGGCCGAAGATCGTCACGCTCGTCTCGCTCGCCGGCATCGTGGCCGCCGCGTACGTCGTCGGGCAGCAGCCGCCTGAAGGCGTGCTCACCGGTGTCACGTTCCTGCTGATGGCGGCGGCCATGGGACTCGGCATGGGCGCCGTGTTCGCGTGGGTCGGCCCCTCGACCCCGCCCGACAAGGCCGGCGCGGTGACCGGCGTCGTTGCCGCCGCCGGCGGCCTCGGCGGCTACTTCCCACCCCTGGTCATGGGTGCCACCTACAACGCCGAGACCAACTCCTACGCGCTCGGGCTGTGGCTGCTGATCCTCGTGGCCGCGGGCGCGCTCGTGGTCGCCGGCATGCTGCGCGACGCCCGCCCGACGAAGGCCTGACGCCCGCCCGACGAAGGCCTGACGCCGAGCGCGCACGGTTCGCGGCATCCATTCTTGTCTAGGCTGGGCGCATGACCCGAGCCGCCGTCGTGACCGTGTCGGACCGTGCGGCCCAGGGCGCCCGCGAGGACGCGAGCGGTCCCGTCGCCGTCGCCGCACTGCGCGAGGCCGGGTTCGACTGCGCCGACGCGATCGTCGTGCCCGACGGTGCCGACAGCGTCGAGCGTGCGCTCACTGCGCTCGTCATCACGGGCGTCGGACTGGTGATCACCACGGGCGGCACGGGCGTCGCCCCGCGCGACCAGACGCCCGAGGGCACGGCCCGTGTCGTGACCCGCCAGGTGCCCGGCATCGCCGAGGAGCTGCGGCGCCGCGGCGCCCTGGAGAAGCCCGCCGGCATGCTGACGCGCGGGATCGCGGGAGTCGTCGACCCGCACGGGGTGCTCGTCGTCAACCTGCCCGGATCGCCCGCCGGCGTCGCCTCGGGGATGCCGGTGGTGCTGTCGGTCGCGCGCCACGTGATCGACCAGCTCGGCGGGGGCGACCACTGATGCCCGAGACCGGCACCGGGACCGACGCCGTGCGGCTCGCGGCCATCAGCGCCGAGCCGCTCGACCTCGACGCGCACCTGCGCGCCGTCGACGACCCCCGTATGGGCGCCGTCACGACGTTCGTGGGGCGCGTGCGCGACCACGATCCGGATGCCGCCACCGACGTGGTGGCGCTCGAGTACTCCGCGCACCCCGATGCACCGGCCGCGCTCGCGCGCCTGGCCTCCGAGGCCGTCGGCGACACGGGTGCGCTCGTGGCCGTGTCGCATCGCATCGGCACGCTCGCAGTCGGCGATGCGGCCGTCGTGATCGCGGTGGCCTCCGCGCACCGCGCCGAGGCGTTCGAGGTGTGCCGCACGCTCATCGAGACGATCAAGACCGGGCTGCCGGTCTGGAAGCGTCAGCTCGAGTCCGACGGCACTGCGACCTGGCTCGGGCTCGGCGGCTGACGCGTCGGTCTCCGCCGGCGGCTCAGCCGCCGGCGAACGGGGGCAGCACGTCGACGAGCTCGTCGGCGCCGAGGGTCGTGTCGTCGGCCACGCGCGAGCCGCCCACGAGCACGGCGCAACGGGGCAGGATGCCGCCGAGACCCGGGTATGCGGCCGACACGGCGTCGCGGAGGGCGCCGAGGGTCGTCTCGTCGCGGCGCTCGGTGTCGAGACCGGTGGCCTCCTGCGCGGCGGCGAAGTATCGGACGACGGCCACTACTGCTCCCAGCCCTCGGCGAGGTCGGCCACCTCGCGCAGCGCGGCGATGACCTGGGCGGGGTCGGTGCCGGCACGTCCGGCGACGAGCCCGGCGGCGAAGGCTCCGAGCGGTGCGGCGGGGCGGGCGACGCTGTTCGCCACGATCCTGGTGAGGTCGAGCACGGCTGCGACCGGCACGTCGTCGGGCGACAGGCCCAGACGCTCGCGGAGCGCCGCGGCCCAGTCGTCGAGGGCCTCGGGCGGAAGGCTGCGGGACTGGTCGCTCATGACGGCTCCTCACTGGCGCGGTGCGGCGGGTGCGCGGACGCGGCGCCCGCGCGAGCGCGGGCCTCCTCCAGATCCTCCCACGTGTCGACGTCGCGAGTCAGGTCGCCCGGCACCGAGGCGACGGTGATCGCCAGGTCGTCGAGGAGCGCGCGCATCGAGGCATCCACCCCGCCATTCGGAAGAGCGGATGCCGCCGCCCGCAGCGCGCGCGTGCGGTAGACGCCGATCAGCCACTGCGGCCGGCTCGACGCGTCGCCCAGGCACAGGCCGTCGGTGTCGGCGGGGACGAGCACGATGTCGGCCACGAGCCGGCGCACGGCCGCGTCGACCGCCGGGAGGTCGCAGGCCAGCAGCAGCGTCCAGTCCGGGTCGTCCGCCGCCGGCCACGACGCGAGGGCGGCGACGGTCGCGGCGGCGGGGCCGGTGAACGGTGGGTCCTCGCGGATCCACGTGACGGGGAGTGCCTCGTCGAGCACGGGGGCGACCACCGTGACGGGGCGGGCCCCGGCGGCGAGGGCGGCGTGCGCCGCGGCGGCGAGCAGAGTGCGTCCGCCGACGTCGAAGAGCGGCTTGGCGGCGCCGTCGACGCGCGTCGCGCGGCCGCCGGCGAGCAGGATCGCGCCGAGCCGGGTCGTCACGGCCGCGTGTCGCCCTGCTCAGCAGAACGGTGCCAGTCGCCGCTCTTGCCGCCGGTCTTGGCGATGATGCGCACCTGCTCGATCGACGTGCCCTTGTCGAGCCCCTTCACCATGTCGACCACGGCGAGGGCCGCCACCGAGACGGCGGTGAGCGCCTCCATCTCGACACCGGTGCGATCGGCGGTGCGCACCGTGGCCTCGACGGCCACCCCGTCGTCGACGATCGAGAGATCGACCGCGGCTCCGTGCACGCCGATCACGTGCGCGAGCGGCAGCAGTTCGGGAGTGCGCTTGGCGGCCTGGATGCCGGCGATCCGGGCCACCGCCAGGACGTCGCCCTTGGGCACCGCGCCGTCGCGGAGTGCGGCGACCACGTGCGGAGCGCATCGCACGAACCCGCGCGCCGTGGCGGAGCGGACCGTCGGCTGCTTGAGCGTGACGTCCACCATGCGCGCGTGGCCGGCGGCGTCGAGGTGCGTGAACGTGGGCTCGTCGGTGGTCATGAGATCAGCATGACATCGACGAGGTCGCCCTCGGCGACGGCATCCACCTCCGCGGGGACGATCGCGTACGCCTCGGCGCGGCCCAGTCCGCCCGCGAGGTGCGACCCGCCCGAGGTCGCCGGGCGGACGCGCCACGCCCGCGGATCCGCGCGGTCGATCGTGGCAGGGAGGTACTGCCGACGCCCCGGCGGCGTGCGCCATCCGGCCGCCGCCGGCAGCGACAGCACGCGCCGATCGGCCGCCGTGCGGCCCTGCAGGCGCAGCAGCGCGGGACGCACGAACACCTCGAACGACACCGCGGCGCTCACCGGATTGCCCGGCAGGCCGAACAGCAGCACGCCGGACGGCAGCCGGCCGAACCCCTGCGGCTTGCCCGGCTGCATCGCGAGCTTGGTGAACGACATGGTCTGCGCGAGCGTCGTCTTCACGACCTCGTACGCACCGGCGCTGACGCCGCCCGAGAACACCACGACGTCGGCCGCGCCGCCTTCGGGAGCAGCGACCTCGGCGAGCAGCGCGTCCAGCAGCGCCGGTTCGTCGGGCACGCTCTCGCGGCGGACGACGACGGCACCCGCGTCGGCGGCGAGCCCCGCCAGCAGCACGCTGTTGGACTCGGGGATCTGGCCGCGCAGAAGCGGCTCGCCCGGTGCCACGAGCTCGCTGCCCGTCGAGATCACGGCGACCCGGGGATGCCGCGTCACCACGACCTCGGCGACGCCGGCCGCGGCGGCCGCAGCCGCCTGCAGCGGACCCATCAGCACGCCGGCGGGCAGCACCTCGGCACCGACCAGGGCGTCCTCGCCGGCGCGGCGGACGTGCGCGCCGGGTGCGCGCGGCGCGCGGAGGACACGCACCTCGCCGAGCGAGTCGGCCAGGCCGCCCTCGGTGTCCTCGAACGGCACGATCGCGTCGGCGTCCGCCGGGACGGGCGATCCGGTCATGATGCGCGCGGCCTCGCCTGGGCGAAGCACCGGGTCGGCGTCGGTGCCGGCGGGGAGGTCGGCGACCACCTGCAGCACGGCGGGGGCGTGCTCGGCGGCATCCACGACGTCCGCGAAGCGCACCGCGAACCCGTCCATCGCGGAGTTGTCGAACACGGGGATGTCGACCGCCGCGCGCACGGGCTCGCGCAGCGTACGGCCGTACGCCTCGGCCAGGGCGACGGGCCCGGCGGGGAGCGGCGCCGCCGCGGCCAGCACGTCGGCCAGATGCTCCTCGACCGTGCGGAGGTCGCTCATGCGGTGACCGTCGCGCGCATCCACGCGTCCAGACCGCCGGCGAGGACGGATGCCTCGACCCCCGCGTCGCGCAGGGCCCGGGCTGCGCGTTGCGCGCGCATGCCCACCTGGCACACCACGACCACGCGGGGGGCCTCGATGCGCGCGGGATCGGCGAGCACGTCGCCGAGCGGCATCAGCACCGAGCCCGGGATCACGCCGCGCGCCGTCTCGGCGGGTTCGCGCACGTCGAGCAGCACGGCCCCGGCGCGCTGCGCGGCCAGCGCCTGGTCGGGCGTCAGCTGCGGCACGGGCGTTGCAGCGGCGGGAGCGTCGGCCACCGCGGGCGCGGGCGGTGCCGCGGCGGGTCGCAGCGGCACCTCGTCGGTGCGCCCGCGCAGCGCATCGATCACGAGCACGCGTCCGTACAGGGGCTCGCCGATGCCGGTCACGAGCTTGATCGCCTCGGTCGCGAGCAGCGACCCCACCTGCAGGCACAGCGCGCCGAGCACGCCCACCTGGGCGCACGAAGGCGCGTCGGCGGCGGCATCCGGGGGGTACAGATCCGCGAGCCGCAGCGGCGCGGTGCCGGCGGGCGGCGCCGACCAGAACACGGTCGCCTGCGCGTGGAACTCCTGCACGACGCCCCACACCAGCGGCACCCCGAGCTGCTCGCACGCGGCGGCCACCGCCTCACGCGTCGGGAACGTGTCGGTGCCGTCGATCACGACATCGGCCCCGGCCAGCAGCTCGCACGCGTTCTCGGCGGTGAGCGCGGCCCGCACCGGCCGCACCACCGTCGTGGGGGACAGCTCGGCGGCGATGCGGACGGCCGAGTCGACCTTCGGCGCGCCCACGTCGGACACGCGGTGCATCACCTGGCGCTGCAGATTGGATGCCTCGACCTCGTCGTCGTCGATCACGGTGAGGGTGCCGACACCCGCCGCCGCCAGCGCCAGCACCGCGGGGGAGCCGAGGCCTCCCGCCCCGACCACGGCGATGTGGGCGGCCGCGAGGCGGCGCTGGGCGACATCGCCGAAACCGGCGAGCACGCGGTGGCGCGCCGTGCGCGTCTGCTCGGCGTCGCTGAGCGCGGCGACCGGCTCCACGAGCGGATCAAAGGCCATGCCCACAGGCTAGCCGTGCCCGGCGGCATCGCGGCCGGGGTCTCGCGGGGGAGGAGATGTCACGAGCGGAGGGCGGGTCCGGGCGCCGGCGTCGTCCGCTCGTGACATCTTCTCCTCACGGGCCAGCGCCACGGGCTGCCATCCGCAACTGCGGGGAAAAGTGGGTGATCACGCCGCATGCGCGGTGCTAGGTTGTGGCCGTGACGAGTTACAAGATCGCCGAGGCCGCGCGGCTGCTCGGCGTGAGCGACGACACCGTGCGTCGGTGGGTGGATGCCGGCACCCTGCCGACGACCGGCGCCTCGCCGATCGAGATCCCCGGCGCCGCGCTCGCCGCGCGCGCGGTGGAGCTCGCCGAGACCCCCGCCGACCCCGCGGACGTGCTCTCCAGCGCCCGCAACCGGTTCGTGGGGCTCGTGACCCGCGTGCAGGCGGACGGCGTGATGGCGCAGGTCGACATCCAGTCCGGACCCCATCGCGTCGTCTCGCTCATGTCGTCCGAGGCGGTGCGCGAGCTCGGGCTCGAGCCCGGCTCGCTCGCCGTCGCCGTCGTCAAGGCCACCACCGTCATCGTCGAAACCCCGAAAGGCTGACATGCGCCGTCCCGTCCTGGCCCGCACCGCCGTCGTCCTCACCGCGCTCGCCCTCGGCCTGACCGGGTGCGCGACCGCCACCGGCGATCAGGATCCGGCGGCGACGTCGCCTGCGACGACCGAACCCGCGGGGCCCGAGCTCACCGGCGAGCTGACGGTGTACGCCGCTGCGTCGCTCAAGGGCGCGTTCGACGAGCTCGCGACCGACTTCGAGGAGCAGCATCCCTCGCTCGACGTGCAGCCGATCACCTACGACGGCTCGTCGACGCTCGCCACCCAGATCATCGAGGGCGCGCCCGCCGACGTCTTCGCCTCAGCGGACGAGAAGAACATGCAGAAGGTCGTCGACGCGGGACTCGCGAGCGGTCCTGAGCTGTTCGCCAGCAACACCCTCGTGCTCGTCGTGCCGGCGGGCAACCCGGGCGGCGTCACCGGGCTCGACGACCTCGCGAACCCCGATCTGACCGTCGTCCTCTGCGCCGCCGAGGTGCCGTGCGGCGCGGCATCCACCACCCTGCTCTCGAACGCGGGCGTCACGGCGAGCGTCGACAGCTACGAGCAGAACGTGACCGCCGTGCTCACCAAGGTCGCCGCGGGCGAGGCCGACGCCGGACTCGTCTACGTGACCGACGCCGCCGCGACGGACGAGGTCGACACCGTCGAGGTCGACGGCGCCGACGCGGTCGTCAACCACTACCCGATCGCCGGGCTGGACGGCTCGGCGAACGCCGACGCCGCCGACGCGTTCGTCGCCTTCGTGCTCGGGGACAAGGGCCAGGAGGTGCTCGCGTCGTTCGGCTTCGGGGCGCCGTGACCGGCGTCTCCGCGCGCACCGAGCGGACGGGGTTCGTGCCCCGCGTGCTCATCGTGCCCGCCGTGCTCGGCCTCGCGCTGCTCATCCTTCCGCTCGGCGCCCTCGTGCTCCGGGTGGAGTGGTCGACGCTGTGGAGCGACGTCACGTCGCCGCAGGCGGTCGCCGCACTCGGACTGTCGCTGCTCACCGGCGCGATCGCGACCGCGGTGTGCGTCGTGCTGGGCGTGCCGCTCGCGCTCCTCATCGCCCGCAGCGACGACCGTACGGCGGGGGCGCTGCGCGCACTCGTGACCGTGCCGCTCGTGCTGCCGCCCATGGTGGGCGGCGTGGCGATGCTGTTCCTGTTCGGCCGGACGAGCTGGCTGGGCGGCGCGCTCGCCGAGTGGGGCATCCGCATCCCGTTCACGACCACCGCCGTGGTGCTCGCCCAGACGTTCGTGGCGCTGCCGTTCCTCGTCCTGGCGCTGGAGGGCTCGCTGCGCGCCACCGGCACGGGCTACGAGCAGGCCGCCGCGGGACTCGGGGCCGGACGCTGGACGATCCTCGCCCGCGTGACGCTGCCGCTCGCCGCCCCCGGACTCGTCGCGGGCATCGTGCTGTGCTTCGCCCGGGCCATCGGCGAGTTCGGTGCGACGGCGCTGTTCGCCGGCAACGCGCCGGGCGTCACGCAGACGATGCCCCTCGCGATCTACACGGCGTTCAACGGCGCCGGCGTCTCGCAGGGCACCGCCGTCGCGCTGTCGCTGCTGCTGCTCGTCACGGCCGTGGGCGTGCTGCTGCTCGTGCGCGCGTGGCGGGTGGAGACGCCGCGATGAGCGGATCCGTGGATGCCGTCACGCCGGGGATCGCCGGAGGCCTCGAGGTGCGGGTCGTCGCGCGGCGAGGCGGGTTCGTGCTCGACGCCGAGCTGCAGGTGCCCGCCGGCGAGGTCGTGGCGCTCATGGGGCCGAGCGGCGCAGGCAAGTCGACCCTGCTCGGGGTGCTCGCCGGACTCACCGCCTTCGACGAGGGCGCCGTGCGGCTGCACGGGCGCACGCTCGATGATGGGCCGGGGCGGCGCACGCCGCCGTCGGCGCGCGGAGTGGTGCTGCTCGGTCAGGACCCGCGCCTGTTCCCGCACCTCACCGCGCTCGAGAACGTCGCCTTCGGCCTGCGCGTGCGCGGCGCCTCGAAGGTGGACGCCGACGCCGGCGCCGCCGACTGGCTGCGCCGCGTCGGGCTGCACGACCACGGCGGGCGCCGGCCCGCGAAGCTGTCGGGGGGCCAGCAGCAGCGCGTCGCGCTCGCACGTGCGCTCGCGACGGCGCCCGCCGCGATCCTCCTCGACGAGCCGCTCACGTCGCTCGACACCGAGACCGCCGGTGATGTGCGCGCGCTGCTGCACCGGCAGCTCGCCGAGACGGGCACGACCGCGATCGTCGCGACCCACGACGCCGTCGACGCGGTGGCCCTCGCGTCACGCCTGGTCGTGCTCGAAGCGGGACGGGTCACCCAGTCGGGCCCGGTGCGCGACGTGCTCGCGACCCCGGCGACGCGGTTCGCGGCCGCGGTGGCCGGGCTCAATCGCGTCGTCGGACGAGTGGATGCCGCGACCTGGCGCGCCGGAGGCCTCGTGCTTCCCGTGACGGAGGCCGCGGCATCCCTCGTCCCGGCGGGAGAGCTGGCGGCCGTGTTCGGGCCGGCGGAGGTGCGGATCATCGACACCCCGGCCGGCCGGCCGGCCGAGTGGGCGGCGCGGGTCGTCCGCCTGGAGCAGACGCCCGCCGGGGTGCGCGTGCGGACCGCCGATCCCGACGTCGCCGTCGACCTGCCCGCGAGCCGCGCCGCGGGCTGGGAACCGGGCACGACGCTGACCCTGGCCGTCGACCCCGCGGCTGTCCGGTTCTTCGTCGTGTGAGGCGCCCGCGCGCGCGTTCGTGGGTCACGACCCGCGGCATCGACACGCACGAACCCGCGCGTCGTGACACGCGAAGCGGCGGTGGGACCGGAGCGGCGGCGCCCTAGACTCACGGGGTGACCCGCATCCGTCCGTTCCGCCCCGGTGACGAGCCGGCGCTCTCCGACATCTGCCTGAAGACCGCCGACGCCGGCGTCGACGCCACCGGCGTGCTCGACGACGACGATCTGTGGGGCGAGATCTTCGTGCTGCCGTATGTCGTCCGGCATCCCGAGTTCGCGTTCGTCGTCGAGACCGACGACGGCCGCGTCGTGGGCTACATCGTGAGCGCCCCCGACTCGTCGGCCTTCGAGGACTGGTTCGAGCACGAATGGTGGCCGAGGTTCCACGACCGCTGGCCGAAGCCCGAAGGCGACCCGCTGCCGGTCAGCGCGTCGCGCCAGGACGGGATCGTGCGGTACGCGTACGCGCGGCACGGCGGCTCGCAGCCCTTCGGCGACGAGTACCCCGCGCACCTGCACATCGACCTGCTGCCCGAGACGCAGGGACAGGGGCTCGGTCGTGAGCTCATCGCGACGCTCGAACGATCGCTGCGCGACGCGGGCGTACCCGGGCTGCACCTGGTCGCGGCGGCCGAGAACGCGGGCGCCATCGCCTTCTATCCGCGCGTCGGGTTCGAGGCCCTGCCGTCGCCGGAGGGCACGGCGGTCTTCGCCAAGCGTCTCTGACGGCTCGCCGGCCCTGCCGCTCCCGCACGCCGGCACGTAGTCTGCCGGTTGTGGAGGACGTCTCGGCACCCACCGGCCACGAGCCCGCGCTGTCCGCGCGGCCGCGCGTGGACGGCAGCGCCCCGCGCGCACTCGTGCTGGGCGCGACCGGCTACATCGGAGGTCGTCTCGTGCCGCGGCTGCTGGGCGCGGGGTACCGCGTCCGCGTGCTCGTCAGGGACCCCTCCCGTGCGGCGGCGTTCCCATGGGGAGACCGGGTCGAGGTCGTCCAGGGCGACGCGCGCGATGCGGTCGCCGTCGGCGAGGCGGTGCGCGACGTCGACGTGCTCTACTACCTCGTCCACTCGATGGCGGGCGGCAAGGACTTCCACGACGCCGACGAGCAGGCGGCGCGGACCGTCGGCGATGCCGCGGCGGCAGCCTCGGTCGGCCGCATCGTGTACCTCGGCGGGCTGCACCCCGAGGGAGTGCCGCTGTCGCCGCATCTGCGCTCCCGCGTCGAGGTGGGCCGCACCCTCCTCGCCAGCGGCGTGCCGACGCTCGTGCTGCAGGCGGGTGTCGTCATCGGCTCGGGCTCCGCCTCGTTCGAGATGGTGCGTCACCTCACCGAGGTGCTGCCGTACATGCCCGCGCCGAAGTGGGTGCGCAACCGCATCCAGCCCATCGCCGTGCGCGACGTGCTGCACTACCTGCTGGGCGCGGCGCGGGTGCCCGCCGATGTGAACCGTGCGGTCGACATCGGCGGGCCCGACGTTCTCCGATACGGCCAGATGATGAACGGGTACGCGGTCGAGGCAGGACTGCGCCAGCGGCCGATCGCCGCGCTCCCGGTGCTCACACCGCGCCTCGCCTCGCACTGGGTCGGCCTCGTGACGCCGATTCCCCGAGCGCTCGCCGTGCCGCTCGTCGAGTCGCTGCAGAACGAGTGCGTCATGAAGGAGCACGACGTCGACGCGCTCATCCCGCCACCCGAGGGCGGCCTCGTGCCATACCGCACCGCGGTGCGGCTGGCGCTCGGACGTGTCGCCGCCGACACGATCGAGACGAGCTGGCAGGACGCCCCGGTGCTCGGCGCACCGAGCGATCCGCTCCCGAACGACCCGGACTGGGCGGGGCGGGTCGTCTTCACCGACGCGCGTTCGGTGCACACGTCCGCGTCGCCGGAGGCGCTGTGGCAGGTGATCGTGGGCATCGGCGGCGAGAACGGGTGGTACTCGTCACCGTTGCTGTGGGCCGTCCGCGGGTGGATGGACCGCATCGTCGGCGGCATCGGGCTGGCCCGCGGCCGGCGCAGCCGCGAGCGACTCGCGGTCGGCGACGCGCTCGACTTCTGGCGTGTGGAGGCGATGGATCCGGGCCGGATGCTGCGGCTGCGTGCCGAGATGAAGGTGCCCGGGTCGGCCTGGCTCGAGCTCCGCGCCGGCGCCGACGCCCCACGCGGCGGGTCGCGCTACGACCAGCGTGCCGTCTTCTTCCCGCGCGGGCTCGCAGGGCGTCTGTACTGGCTCGCGGTGCTCCCGTTCCACGGCTTCATCTTCGCCGGAATGGCGCGACGCATCACCGCCGTCGCCGAGACCGCTCCCGCCGCCGATGAGCCTGCGGCGTCAGCCTGACAGCAGCGCCTGGCCCGACACGAGCCGGTCGAGCACCGAGCCCGGCGGCACGCTGTCGTACTTGTAACTGAGCTTCTGCACGATCGAGGTGCCCGCGACGAAGCGCATGGCGTCGGCATCCCACGGCTGCATCATGCCGAGCTGCAGCAGGTGGCTGGCGCCCGCCGAGAGCGTCGGCGTGGCGAGCCACTGCCCGTGGAACTCGGGCACCAGGTCGTACAGCACCTCGAAGATGCGGTGGTACAGGAAGTAGTCCGGGATGCCGCCCCCGGACTCCCACCACGCCTGCAGCGTGAGGCGCTGCAGGCGGATGAGCGGCGTGCCCGCCACGGCGGCGATGAACCAGTTGCCGATCTGACGACGGGTCCAGCGCGGGTAGAGCGCACCCGCGGTGAGCAGCGGCGCGACGGCCTCCGGAAGCGGCGCAGGCGCCCAGCAGGTGGCATCGACCCAGATGCCGCCGAGGCGGTCGAGCACGCTCACCCGCACGAAGTCCGAGAAGTGCGCGGGGTGGTCGTTCTCGAGGGCCTGGGCGACGGCATCCGGGATCTCCACGAGCTCACGCGCGGAGGCGCCGTCGAGCACCGTCAGCGGTGTCGGCAGATCGGCGTGCAGCCGCGTCAGCTCGGCGATGCAGGCCTGCACGAGAGGCGGCGCCGTGTCGATCGGGCTGTTCCAGAACGTGTAGAGGTTCAGCGCGGCGGGGTCGACGCGGCCGCCGTCGCGTGCCGCGATCGCCTCGCCGTCGGCGCGCGTTCCCGGCTCGGCCGGCAGCCCCGCCGCGGTGCGCAGCGCCGGCAGGCGCGGGCGCACGAAGTCGGTGAACGTGCGGTAGGCGGCCACGGCCGCCACCGGATCGACGCTGTCCCGGAACCGCTCGGCGCGCTTCAGCTGCGCGTCGAGCCCTTCGAACGGTGTGCGGATGCCGTCGGTCACGGTCCGAGCCTAAGCCGGGGCCGTCGCCGTCACGCGCTGATCACGCGGCCGTCGTCGAGACGGACGACCCGGTCGACGAGGCCGTCGGGGACGGCGACGTGGGAGATCAGCACGACGGCCCGGTCGTCGGGCACGGCGCCCAGCAGGTCGGTCAGCAGCAGGTCGGACGCGTCGGGGTCGACGCCGGCCGTCGGCTCGTCGAGGATCAGCACCGGGAAGCCTCGCAGCAGGGCGCGTGCGAGCGCGATGCGCTGCGCCTGCCCGCCCGACACGAGCGCGCCGCGCTCGCCGACGCGGGCGTCCAGCCCGCCACGCCCGTGCGCCCAGTCGCCCAGCCCGACGCGGCTGAGCACCGCTTCGAGGTCGGCATCCGTCGCGGTGTCGCGCGCGAACAGGAGGTTCTGCCGGATGTCCTCGTCGAAGAGCATGGGATGCTGCTCGCAGAGCCCGACCGTGAGCCGGACGTCGTCAGGGGCGAGGTCGTGCACGGAGTGCTCGCCGAGGTCGTAGCCACCCTCGGTCTCGAGGAAGCGCACCAGGGCATGGGCGAGGGTCGTCTTGCCGGCCCCGCTCGACCCGATCACGAGGACGCGCTCGCCGGGGCGGACCGTGAAGTCGATTCCGTGGAGCGCCGATCCACCGGTGCCGGGCCAGCGCACGTCGGCGGCGCGCAGACGGATGCCGTCGCCGAGCGGCGGGGCCTCTCCGGTGGCCGGCGGGTTCTCGGGTGCCAGCTCGACGGGCGGCGCCGCCGGCACGGCATCCGCGATACGCTCCGCGGACGCGCGCACGCCTCGCCACGCGGACGCGGCGAGGGGGACCGCCGAGAACACCTCGAACACCGCCATCGGCACGAGCACCGCGACCGCGAGTCCCGGTCCGGTCAGCGCCCCGGATGCGGTGCCGGGCGCGGCGACCAGCACGGCGGCGATCGAGGCGGCACCGGCGAGCAGCGACACGAGGGCGGCCGTGCCGGCCTGCGCTCCCGCGCGTCGCACGACGGCACGGCGCAGCGCGGCATCCGCGCGGGCGATGCGCTCGCGGCTCTGCGCCTCGGCGCCGTAGGCGACGAGAACGTCGAGGCTGCCGAGATGATCGAGCACGGCGTCGGCGAGCTCCGCGCGGAGCGGGGCGATCGCGCGCTCGGCGCGGGCGCCCGACAGCCAGCCCCACAGCGTCGCGATACCGGCCGCCACGAGCAGGCAGGCGAGGAGGGTGAGCGCCGCGGGCCACCACACGAACGCGACGAGCACCACCGCGCCCACGGCGACGAGCGCCGAGGACGCGAGCGGCTGCACGACCCGAAGCGGCAGGTTCTGCAGCTCGTCGACGTCGTCGACCAGCGCGCCGAGCACCGAGCCGCGACGCGTGCGCGCGAGCCCGTCGGGTGCGAGCGGGATGAGACGGCGCACGAGGTCGGCCCGCGTCGAGGCGAGCTGGCGGAGAGCGGCGTCGTGACCCGTCAGCCGTTCGAGATAGCGGAACGCGGCGCGCGAGATCGCGAAGAACCGCACCCCGACGACGGCCGCCGACAGGTACAGCACCGGGGGCTGCTCGCTCGCGCGCACGATGAGCCAGGCGCTCACCGCGAGCAGGGCGACCGCCGACGCCTCCGATGCGAAGCCGGCAGCCAGTGCCCACCAGAAGCGCCGCGCGGGCGGCATCGCGCCGCGCAGCACCGCGTTCGCCGACGTCATGCGGGCACCTCCGCCGGCTGCAGCTTCACGACCGCGTCGGCGATCGCCCGCGCCGACATGCGGTGCGAGATCAGCAGGACGACCGCCCCGTCGTCCGCGAGCGAGCGGATGCCGCGCCACAGCCGCGACTCGGTCTCCGGGTCGAGCGCCGAGCTGGGCTCGTCGAGCGCGATCGCGGGAGCGCGGCCGCGCAGGTGCCTGTAGAACGCGCGAGCCACCGCCACGCGCTGCGCCTGGCCGCCCGAGAGCCCCGCACCCTGCACGCCGAGCTCGGACGCCGGGTCGAGGGATTCCGCGCAGGCGAGGCCGAGCGCGCGGAGCACGGTGTCGGCGTCGGGGGAGGGGTCGCCGAGCGCGACGTTGTCGCCCACCGTGCCTGCGAGGAGGCCGGGCTGCTGCCCGGCCCAGGCCAGCCACGTCGAGGGCGGCAGCGTGCGGACGTCGGCGCCGTCGAACGCCGCGACGCCGTCGAACTCCGCGGTACCGCGCAATGCCGCGAACACGCTCGACTTGCCGGCGCCGCTGGGGCCCTCGAGCAGGGTCACGGTCCCCGGCGCCGCCGAGAACGCGACGGGAGGCAGCATCGCCTGGCCGCGGTGGACCCGGAGGTCGCGCAGGACGAGCGATCCCCTTTCGACGGGCTCAGGGACCAGAAGACGCGGCTCCGGCAGGGTCGCCGAGCCTGTCGAGGCGCGTGCGGCGTCCAGCACCGCGAACACGTCCTCGGTTGCGGCGACGCCTTCGGCCGCCGCATGGAACTGCACGCCGACCTGGCGCAGCGGCAGATACGCCTCCGGCGCCAGCAGCAGCACGAACAGGCCCACCGCCAGGGTGAGCGAGCCGTCGATGAGGCGGAACCCGATCGACACCGCGACGATCGCGACCGAGATCGAGGCCAGGAACTCCAGCGCGAACCCCGACAGGAACGACACCCGCAGCACGCGCATCGTCTCGCGACGGTACTCGTCGGTGACACGTTCGACGGATGCTGCCGTCCGGTGCTGCCGCCCGAACACCTTGAGCGTCGACAGGCCCTGCACGGTGTCGGCGAAGCGCGACGCGAGGTGCTGCAGCGTCTGCCACTGCCGCTGCTGCACGGAGCGTGTCGCGAGACCGATCAGCACCATGAAGATCGGGATGAGGGGGAGGGTCAACAGCACCGTCAGGCCCGAGAGCCAGTCCTGCCACCACATGACCGCCAGGATCAGCGGCGTCGCGACGACGGTCTGCACGAGCTGCGGCAGGTAGCGGCCGAAGTACGCCTCGAGCGCATCGAGCCCCCGCCCGGCGGTGACGGCAAGAGCGGCGGAGCCGCGGACCGCGAGCCACTCCGGGCCGAGCGTCCCGACCGCGGCGACGAGCGCGGTGCGCAGCTGCGTCTGCACCCGGGCGGCCGCGCGGGCTGCGACGGCCTCGCGGGACCACAGCAGCAGCGCGCGCAGCGCGACGACGGCCGCGAGCCCTCCGAGCGTCGGAGCGAGTTCGGGCAGCGGCATCCCGTCGATCGCCGAGGTGATCGCCCGCGTGAGCAGCCACGCGAACGCCACGATGACCGCGGTCTGCGCGAGCGCGATCGCCGCGATCGCGACGAAGAAGCCGCGCGATGCGCGCGCGTAGCGCAGCAGCCGCGGGTCGACCGGCGCCTGGGGTGCTTCGGCCTTGCCCCGCGGCACGCTCGTGCGGACGCGGGGCTTCGCCGTGCTTCCTCGTTCCCTCAACGACCGACGCGCTCCCTCAGTGAGCGGGCGCCGCGGCAGCGGCCTCGATGTGCGAGCGCGTCACGCGCTTGCGGAACACCCAGTACGTCCACCCCTGGTAGGCCAGCACCAGCGGCAGGAAGATGAGCGCCGCCCACGACATGATCGTCAGCGTGTAGTCGGTGCTCGACGCGTTCTCGATCGTGAGGCTGTACGCCGGATCGGTCGTCGACGGCATGACGTACGGGAACAGTGCGAACCAGACCGCCAGCACGGCCGTCACGATCGTCACCGCGCCGAACCCGAATGCCCAGCCCTCGCGGCTGCGCGCGTTGGAGATCCACGAGGCGATGAGCAGCACCGCCGCGATCGCCGACAGGATCGCCGTCAGGACCGCGAGGTCGCGGCCCTGGGCGAAGGCCATGACGACCGTCCACACCAGGAACGCGGCGGCCACCACGATCGTGAGGAGGCCCGCGCGCGAGGCGAGCCTGCGGGCGTCGACCGCGACCTGTCCGTCGGTCTTGAGCGCGACGAAGTACACGCCGTGGGTGAAGAACAGCAGCAGCGTCGTGAGTCCGCCCAGCAGCCCGTACGGGTTGAGGAGCGTCAGGAGCGACCCGGTGAACTCGTGGTTCGCATCGATCGGCACGCCCTGCACGATGTTGGCCACCGCGACGCCCCACAGGAATGCCGGCACGGCCGAGCCGACGACGATCATCGTGTCGAACCCCTTCTTCCAGCGCAGGGAATCGCGCTGGTGGCGGTACTCGAACGACACCCCGCGGAGGATGAGGGCGAGGAGGATCAGCAGCAGCGCGAGGTAGAAGCCGCTGAACAGCGTCGCGTACCACTCCGGGAACGCGGCGAACAGGCAGGCGCCGGCGACGATGACCCATGTCTCGTTGAGGTCCCACACCGGGCCGATGGTGTTGATGACCTGGCGGCGGCTGATGTCGTTCTTGCCGAGGAACGGCAGCGACATGCCGACGCCGAAGTCGAAGCCGTCGAGCACGAAGTAGCCGACGAAGAGGAAGCCGACGATCCAGAACCAGAGGTACGCGAGATCCATGATGTGCTCCTGAAGCCCTTAGTAGACCGTCGTCGGGGTGTCGGCGACCGCGCGTTCGCCCTGATCGGGGGCATCCGGATCCGGCAGCGGCTCCGGACCCTTCTTGGCGGTCTTCATGATGAGGCCGACCTCGACGATCGCGAGCGCCGCGTAGATCGCCGTGAACGCGACGAGCGAGATCAGCACGGTCCAGCCGGGCACCGAGGGCGAGACGCCGTCCTCGGTCAGCATGAGGCCGAACACGATCCAGGGCTGACGGCCCATCTCGGTGAAGACCCAGCCGACGAGGATGGCGAAGAGCGATGCCGGCCATGCCCAGATCGCGAGACGCCATGCCCAGGCCGGGACCTCGCGCTTGGCCTTCTTGCGCGTCAGCCACAGACCGACGACCGCGACGAGCGCCGCGATGCCGCCGAGGCCGATCATCCAGCGGAACGCCCAGTAGGTGACCCACAGGACGGGGGCGAAGTTGCCGTCGACCTGGTCGGCGAACTGGGGGAACATCTCGGTCGTGTAGAGGGCGTTGAGGTCGTTGATCCCCTCGACGCAGCCGTCGAGCGAATGCGTCGACAGCAGCGACAGCAGGTAGGGCACGCGGATCGAGAAGAGCTCGCTCGTGCCGTCGGGGGTGCCGAGGGTGAAGATGGAGAACGACGCGTCCGCGCCGCACACCGTGTCGAACGTGGCCTCGGCGGCCGCCATCTTCATCGGCTGCGTCGCCACCATCACGAGGCTCAGCTGGTCGCCCGAGATCGCGACGCCGGCGAACGCCGCGATGAGGCCCCACAGCCCGAAGCGCAGCGACGAGCGCATCATCTCGACGTTCTGCTTGCGCAGCAGGTGCCAGGCCGAGATCGACACGATGACGCCTGCCGTCATCATGAACGCGGCGAACAGCGTGTGCGGGAGCGCGGCGAGCGCGACCGGGTTGGTGAGGACCGCGAAGAAGTCGGTCATCTCGGCGCGGGAGCCGTCCTCGGCCATCTTGAACCCGACCGGGTTCTGCATGAACGCGTTCGCCGCGAGGATGAAGTACGCCGAGAACCACGCGCCGATGGTCGCGATCCAGATGCTCGCGAGGTGCAGCGCGCGCGGCAGCTTGTCCCACCCGAAGATCCACAGGCCGATGAACGTGGCCTCGAAGAAGAAGGCCATGAGGCCCTCGAAGGCGAGCGGGGCGCCGAAGACGTCGCCCACGAAGCGCGAGTACGCCGACCAGTTCATGCCGAACTGGAACTCCTGCACGATGCCCGTCACGACGCCCATGGCGAAGTTGATGAGGAACACCTTGCCGAAGAAGCGAGTGAGGTGGAGCCACTTCAGCTTGCCGGTGCGGAACCATGCCGTCTGGAAGATCGCGACCGTGAGCGCCATGCCGAGCGTCAGCGGGACGAACAGGAAGTGGTACAGCGTCGTGAGGCCGAACTGCCAGCGAGCCAGCAGCAGAGGGTCCAGCAGATCCATGGTGGGATTCCGTTCGGTTCCGGACTGGTTGCGACCACCGTAGCATGTGGTCAGACCACACGGGACCCCTCCGGGGGAGCGGCCCGTGCGCCTCCACCTTCCCAGTCCTGGAGCGGGTTCGCGCGCTGCCCCGCCGTGAATAATCCGCCGCGTCGCGCCCGCCCGTGCGCCGCCCGGCTACCCTCGAACCATGGCGGTGCGGACGGAGCGATCGGGGCGGCGCGCGTGAGCGCGATCCCCGTCGTGATCGGAAAGCGGATGCCGGTGGCACCGGCGCCGGTCGGCGCCGCGTCGTCCCCCGCCGGCCCCGGGGCGCCGCTGATCGACACGCACGGACGTGTGCATCGCGATCTGCGCATCTCGCTGACCGACCGGTGCTCGCTGCGCTGCACGTACTGCATGCCCGAGCAGGGCAACGAGTGGCTCGCCAAGACGAGCATCCTGACGCTCGACGAGATCGAGGCCGTCGCGCGCGTCGCGGCCGCGGACGGCATCACGACCTTCCGGCTCACCGGCGGCGAGCCGCTGCTGCGCACGGACATCGTCGACGTGGTGCGCCGGCTGGCCGCGATCGCGGGACCGGACGGCCGACCGGTCGACATCGCCATGACGACCAACGGCATCCGGCTGCGGGAGCTCCTCCCCGGCCTCGTCGACGCGGGACTGAACCGCCTCAACATCTCGATCGACACGCTCCGCCGGGATCGTTTCCGCGAGCTGACGCGACGCGACCGGCTGGACGACGTGCTGGACGGGATCGCGGCGGCTGCGGCATCCCCTCTCCGTCCGCTGAAGCTGAACGCGGTGGCGATGCGCGGCGTCAACGACGACGAGCTCGTCGACCTCGTGGAATTCGCCGTCGCGCACGGCGCGCAGATGCGCTTCATCGAGCAGATGCCGCTGGACGCGGGGCACACGTGGGACCGGTCGAGCATGGTGACCCAGGACGAGATCCTCGGCAGGCTCGCCGAGCGCTGGACGCTGACGCCCGTGCCCGGTCGCGGCCGCGCACCCGCCGCACGCTGGACGCTCGACGGCGGCCCCGACACGGTCGGTGTCATCGCCTCGGTGACCGCACCGTTCTGCGGCGACTGCGACCGCCTGCGCCTCACCGCGGACGGCCAGCTGCGCAACTGCCTCTTCTCGACGACCGAGTATGACCTGCTGCCCCTGCTGCGCGGCGATGCCCATCGACAGGCGCAGGGACCGGTCGCCGCGCCTGACGAAGCCGGGATCGACGGGATGCTGCGGTCCTGCGTGCGCGGCAAGCTCCCGGGTCACGCGATCAACGACCCGTCGTTCCTGCAGCCGGCGCGCGGCATGAACGCGATCGGCGGCTGACATGGGCCGGGTCACCACGCGCACGCCGGTCACGCGCATCGCGCTCGGAGCGGAAGGCGCCGCCGTGCGGCGCCGCGCCGACACCGTCGCGGTAGAGGAGCCGCTGGAGATCCGCATCGCCGGCGAGCCGCTCACCGTGACGATGCGCACGCCCGGGCACGACCGGGAGCTGGCTGCGGGGTTCCTCGTGTCGGAGGGGGTCATCGGCTCGTCCGACGATGTGCGTGCCGCGATCCACTGCGGCGGGCCCGGCACCGCGCCGGCCGGGACCCCGTTGATCGCCCTCGGCGCCGCGCCGATCGCGACGCTCGCGCCCGCCCCGACCGAGAACACCTACAACGTGCTCGACATCGCGCTGGCGCCGGGCCCGGCCGCCGCGGTCGCGGGCCTGGCCCGCGCGTTCGCCACGACGAGCGCGTGCGGCGTGTGCGGCGCCGCGTCGATCGACACGATCGAGAAGCGGTCGCGCCATGACGTGTCGGTGGATGCCGTCACCGTCGAGCCCGCCCTTCTCGCCGCGCTCCCCGACCGGCTGCGAGCCGGGCAGGCCGCGTTCGACAAGACGGGCGGCCTCCACGCCGCGGCGCTGTTCGACGCGGAGACGGGCGAGCTGCTCGTGCTGCGCGAGGACATCGGCCGTCACAACGCGGTCGACAAGGTCATCGGCTGGGCCGTGCTCGACGACCGCCTGCCGCTGTCGGGGACCGTGCTGCAGGTGTCGGGGCGCGCGAGCTTCGAGCTCGTGCAGAAAGCCGTCATGGCCGGCATCCCGATCCTGTCCGCGGTGTCGGCGCCCTCGTCGCTCGCCGTCGAGCTCGCGACCCGGTCGGGGCTCACCCTGGCGGGCTTCGTGCGCGGCGCGTCCATGAACGTGTACGCGCGGCCGGACCGCGTGACCGTCTGAGTCAGGCGTCGGCGGTCAGCTGCACGACGCACTGGGTCGGATCGCACGACGGTGCGATTCCCTCGACCCGCAGCGGGCCGCCGGCCTGCGCCAGCACCGCGTCCATCAGGCCGATGTGCACACCGCACAGCACCCCGCGCTGCGTGCCGGACGGCGCGTGCGGGCACGGGGTGAGGTCGACGGTGAGGTCGCGTTCGTCGACGATCGGGTCGAAGCCGGCGTCGCCGAGGTCCTCCACGAGGGCGTCCAGCTGGTGCAGCGCGTCGGTGCCCATCGCCTCGGCGCCGGGCTCGGCGTCCGAGCCGTACAGCCGGCGCATCAGGTCGCCGCGGCGCGCCGCCGCCTCCGCGCGACGGACGGCGACGGGGCTCGACGCGTCGTGGTCGCCGGTGGCCGCCGAGTACAGCACCCGCGGCCGTCCGCGCGTCGTGCGGCGCTCGGTCTCGGCGATCACGTACCCGGCGTCGATCAGCCGCTGCACGTGCTCGCGCACCGTGTTGGCGTGCAGCCCGGTGGCCTCGACGAGCTCCGGGATCGCCCGCTGCGGCCGCGCCTGGAGCAGCCGCATGATCTCGACGCGCGAATAGCTGGAGATCGCGCTGTAACCGGTCCCCATGCCCCCATTATCCCCGGATGCCACAGCCCGCGGCCGTCCCGGCACCCGGGGCGGCGGGATCAGAAGACGAAGAGCTGGCCCATCACGAGCGTGACGACGAAGAACAGGCCGACGACCGCGGCGATGATCGCGAGCGTCTTGCCCGACAGCTTCGCGACGCCCCAGCCGACGAGGAACGGCAGTGCGAGCAGGAAGACCGCGACGATCCACCAGAACGCGACGTAGCCGCCCTGGGTGGCCTCGGAGAGGCGGCCGCCGAACAGCTGCTGCGTCATCGGGTGGGTCGCGAAGCGCACGGCCGCCGAGATCGGCACCGCGACGAACGCGAAGACGATGAGGCCGATGAGGGTGCCCCACAGTGCCGGGCTGCCGTTGCCGGAGAGGACTCCACCGTGGAGCTCGGTCTCCTGCTGCTGCTTCTTGCCTGATGCCATGCGCATGATCCTAGTGGCGCACAGGTCCCGGACGCGCTCGGCCCCGCGCGCAGGAGTTGCGCGCCGAGCCCGGCGGAGGGTCCGCCGTCGCTCTGGGCGCAGGGTGCGGTGCCGGGACGCGCATGGTGGGATGGGTCCGATGACTCCGCCGCACCCCTCCGCCGAACATCCCGCCCTCGCACCGCGCGCCTCGGCCGTCGACATCGCCGCGGCCGTCCGTCGTCGGGAGGTGAGCGCCGTCGAGGTCGTGGCGGCCCATCTGGAGCGGATCGAGCGTGCGAACCCTCACCTCGGCGCGCTCACCGTCGTGTTCTCCGAACAGGCGCGGGAAGCGGCATCCACCGTCGACTCCGCGCTCGCCGCGGGCCAGGACGTGGGACCGCTCGCCGGCGTGCCGATCTCGATCAAGGAGAACATCGACCTGACGTGGTCGGCGACGACGAACGGCTGGCGCGGCATGGCGGAGGCGATCCCGCCGCGTGACGCGACGATCGTGCGGCGCCTGCGCGCCGCCGGGGCGGTGCCGGTGGGACGCGGCAACATGCCCGACTTCGGCATGCGCTGGGACACCGACAACGACGTGTTCGGCCGCACCCGCAATCCGTGGAACCCGCGGCGCAGCGCGGGCGGCTCCAGCGGCGGCGACGCCGTGTCGGTGGCCACGGGCATGAGTGCGATCGGCCTGGGCAACGACTTCGGCGGCTCGCTGCGCCTGCCGGCCTATGCCGCCGGCGTCGTGGGGCTGCGACCGTCGCGGGGGCGCGTGCCGCGTGCCGCGGTCACGGGGCACCCGGTCGCGCTCACGCTGCAGGAGTTCTCGGTCAACGGCCCGATGGCGCGCACCGTCGACGACGTCGCGCTCGCGCTCTCGGTGATGCAGGGAGTGGATGCTGACGACCCGGTGTCGCTGGAGGCACCGCGGCTGCGCGACCTGCCTCGGCGCGTCGGGGTCGTGCGCCGTTCCGGTGCGGGGGTGGACCCCCAGGTCGCCGCCGGGATCGACCGGGCGGCGGCATCCCTCACCGCCGCCGGCTGGGAGGTCATCGAGGTCGAGGCGCCCCGCCTGGAGGAGGCCGCCGTGCTGTGGCGGCGGCTGTCGTGCACCGACATGCTCATGTCGCTCGACCCCGCCGACCTCGGTATGCCGCTCGGACGCTCGGCGACCGCCTTCCTGCGCGACAGCACGGCCGCCGCGCGACCCTACGACGCGGCCAGGGAGTACGCCGAGGCGTGGGCGCGACGGGCGGCCGTCGCCGCGGACTGGCGGCGGCTGCAGGCCGAGGTGCCAGTGATCCTCGGTCCGGTGTCGACATCGCGCATGCGTGAGCCGGACTACGACCTCGGCGGGCAGGAAGCGGCAGACCGGGCGTGGCAGGACCTGTGGCTCACGGTGGCCGCGAACTTCCTGGGGCTCCCCGCACTCGCGCTGCCGGCCGGACTCGGCGACGACGGCATGCCGGCCGGCGTGCAGCTCATCGGGCCGATGTTCGCCGAGGACGCGCTGTTCGACGCGGGTCGTGCGGTGGAGCGTGGCGTCCCGCCGCTGCCGCCGCTCTCGGCGTGAAGCCGCGGGCGAGTAGCCTCGGCGGGAGGCGGCCCGCGCGGGCGCACGGCGTGTATCTGCGGCATCCGCGGCTCCTCCTCTCTCACGGAGCACGCCGAACGGAGAGCCATGCCCATCACGCTGCCCGACCTGCGGGGACGCACCGCCGTGGTCACCGGTGCGAGCGACGGCGTGGGCGTCGAGATCGCCCGAGGTCTCGCCGGGGCCGGTGCCGACGTCGTGCTGCCGGTGCGCAACCGCGCCAAGGGTGAGCGCGCCGTCGCCCGGATCCGCGAGACCCATCCGGACGCGCGGCTGACGCTGCGGGACCTCGACCTGGCGCGGCTCGATTCGGTCGCGGCGCTCGCCGACGCGCTGCGGTCCGACCGTGCTCCGATCGACCTCCTCGTCCTGAACGCGGGCATCGTGCTGCTCGGCGACCCGGAGCGGCACGTCACCGACGACGGGTTCGAGCTGCATTTCCAGACGAACTTCCTCGGGCACGTCGCGCTCACCACGCAGCTGCTGCCGCTGCTGCGCGAGCGGGCGCCGGGCGGCGCCGAGCCCCGTGTGGTCGTGCAGTGCAGTCTCGCGGCCGGGGTGTCGCGCGTCGACTGGGACGACCTGCAGAGCGCGCGACGATACCGCCCGCTGCGCGCCTATGGGGCGTCCAAGGTCGCGCTCGGCCTGTTCGGCTGCGAGCTCGCGCGCCGGTCCGCCGCCGGCGGCTGGGGCGTCGGCGTGCAGCTCAGCCACCCCGGTGTGGTGCCCGACACCGGCATCGCCCCGGCGCTGCGCGCACGGGCGAAGGGCGGCGCGCAGCACGGGGTCGCGCGCTTCGTGGGCAACACCCCCGAGCGCGCGGCCGAGTCCGCGCTGCTCGCCGCGGTCGCGCCGGCGACACCGGGCGCACCGGACCTCTTCGGGCCGTCGGGGCTGCTCCACTTCGGCGGACCCGCCGCGCGGCAGCGACCGTACCGGCGGATCACCGATCCCGCCGACGGCACCCGCATGTGGGCGGTCGCCGAGCGCCTGCTCGCCCAACGCGTGCGACCCGCCTGAAGGTCTTCGGATCCGCCCGCGTCAGGGGAACGGCGTCTCGGGCTCCGTGCCCGGGAACATCGGCTCCTCGGGGTTGGGAGCGAGCGGCTCCTCGGGCCAGGGCGACGGCGGCTCGTCGGGCAGGGCCGGGAACGGCTCGTCCGGCGAGGGCTGTCCGGGCCCGGGCGGGCGCTCCCCGGGCGGAACCTGGCCGGGCAGCGGTTCGGGGATCGTGGGGTCGGTCATTCCTGCCTCCAGCGTGCCGCGATCGGCGGCACGGACTCAGCCTCCGGCATGCCTGCGCGGCGCACCACCCCCTTGACGCGGCGGCGCCGGAGCGTCCCCAGGGCGCATTGTGCGCTTCGAACCCGGGAGAGCTCCGAGCCGGGCGGCGCGGGGGATCCGTAGGCTGGAGGTGTGGCATCCGTTCTCAACATCTCGACGTATCTCTTCACGCGCCTCGACGACATCGCCGCGCTGAAGCCGGTGCTGCGCGAGCGTGCGGTCACGGCCGGGCTCAAGGGCACGATCCTGCTCGCGGAGGAGGGGATCAACCTCTTCCTGGCCGGCGACGCCGAGGCCGTGCGCGGATTCGTCGCCGATCTGCGCCGCGACCCCCGGTTCGACGGGCTCACCACGAAGGAGAGCTGGTCGCAGGCGCAGCCGTTCGGCCGCATGATCGTCAAGATCAAACGCGAGATCATCCGCATGGACCACCCGACGATCCGCCCCGAGGCGGGCCGCGCCCCGGCAGTCGACCCCGCGACGCTCCGCCGCTGGCTCGACGAGGGCGCAGACGACGGCGGGCGGGAGGTCGTGCTGCTCGACACCCGCAACGCGTTCGAGGTCGACTACGGCGCCTTCGATGGCGCGCTGGACTGGCGCATCGAGCGGTTCACCGAGTTCCCGGATGCCGCAGCCGCCGCGATCCCGGACCTGCAGGGCAAGACCGTGGTGAGCTACTGCACGGGTGGGATCCGCTGCGAGAAGGCCGCCATCTACCTGCGTGAGATCGGCGTCGAGGCGTTCCAGCTCGAGGGCGGCATCCTCGGCTACTTCGAGCACGTCGGCGGTGCCCACTGGAACGGCGAGTGCTTCGTGTTCGACGAGCGCGAAGCGCTCACCCCGAGCCTGGAACCCCTGGCGGCCCTTCGACAGGCTCAGGGACCGGTCGGACAGGCTCGGGGACCGGTCGCACAGGCTCCGGGACCGGTCGGACAGGCTCAGGCACCGGTCGCTGAGCCTGTCGAAGCGTCACAGACGACACCGGTGGAGGCGCGCGCATGACCGGGCAGGCACCGGAGACCGCTCCCACGACCACGGCGCGCCCGAACGTCGCGGCCATCGTGCTCGCCCTCGTCCTCGACGTCGTGCTGGTCGTCGCCTTCGCCGCGACCGGCCGCGCGAGCCACGACTCGGACGTCTGGTCGGGGCTGTGGCAGACGGCGTGGCCGTTCCTGGCCGGACTGGGCATCGGCTGGCTCGTCACGCTCGCGTGGCGCGCGCCCACGGCCCCTGTGCGCACGGGTCTCGGTGTGTGGGCGGCCACCGTCATCGGCGGGATGCTGCTGCGCGCAGCATCCGGTCAGGGCATCGCCCTGCCGTTCATCATCGTGGCGTCGGTCACGCTGCTGGTCGCGCTCGTCGGCTGGCGCCTCATCGCGACGCTCGTCCGCCGGCTGCGTCGCGGCTGAGCGGCTCAGGCGGTGTGGCGCAGCCCGGTCTCGATCACGATCCGGTTGCCGTCGATCACTCCCGGACCATCACCCGGTGTCGGTGCCGGCGCCGGCATGATCTGCTCGGCCTCCCACACCACGCGGGCGTCCTCGGCCGTCGGCTGGAAGACCATGTCGATCGCGGCCATGCCGCCCGACGAATGGGTCGGAGCTTCGCCGCGCCGGCGTCGCCGATACGCGTCGAACGCGAACCAGAGGAAGTACACGGGCAGCGCGAAGAGCAGGGTCACGAACCCCGTCATCACCACCTGGCCGAACGGCATGGCTCCAGCCTAGGTCGGGGTCACGGAGCGGGGTAGGTCTCGGCCGACACATCAGCGGCGAGCGGAGGAACGAACCACGCGCTGAAGAACGCCGGAGACCCGTCGGCGGCGACTCTGCCGAGCGAGCCCGGCTCGCCCCCGACGATCCGCCCTCCGGAATCGCGGGCCACGACGGTGACGCGCGCGTACCAGAGGTCGCTCGCGAAGTGCCCGGTGACGTACCCCGACACCCGGGTGCCGTCCTCGCCGGCCGAGATCCGGGTGTCGGTCACCGTGAACGAACCGGTCTCGATGGACGGCGAGACCGTCGCCGTCGCCGCTTCGGGCACCGTCACCTCGATCGCGGAGACCGCGGTCGTGCCGGTCATGACGTTGTGCAGCACGAGCGCGGACCGCCCCTGGAGCGCGTTCACATGCTCCGATGCCGTGGCGATCTCGGCGCCGCTCGCGTCGACGGCGCGCACGCCGATGTCGACGCCCGCGAAGATGTGGTCGGCGTTCGGGTTGTCGAGGACCACGACGATCCATATCCCGCTGCCGCTCGCCTCTGCGCCGAACGCGGTCTCGGCCACGGTGAGCGCGACAGGGGTGGCGAGCGCCACGTCGCCATCGGGGATGCCGTCGGTGCCGGGCGCCGCGAAGTCCCCGGCCAGAGGTTCTTCGTACTCCTCGTCCTGCACATACGGCTCCACATATGGTTCCGAGGGTTCGTAGCCGCTCGACGAGCCGAAGGCACCGAACGCCTGCAGGACCGTCACGACGAGGGCGATCAGACCGCCCAGGATCGACAGCGCCAAGCCTGTGCCGGCGAAGCCTTTGCCGCCGCGTCGCGCGCTCGCGAGCGCCGCGATCGACACGATGAAGGCGATGAGCGTCAGCAGGATCGCGAATCCGGCCGTGATCGGCACGAACGCGAGGATGAACCCGACGAGCGCGAGCACGAAGCCGGTGACCGCCACGCCCTTCGGCCGCGGATCGCGGCCTGGGCCGGGCGCTGCGGGATACGCGGACGAGGCCGTGGTCGTCGCATACCCCGGAGGCAGGGAGGTCGGCGAAGGCCCACCCGGCGACGCCGCATAGGCCGGGGGCAGTGCGGGCGCCGCGTACGCCGCGGCGGTTCCCTGGGGCGTCGGAGGTGAAGCGGGGACCGCGGGCCGAAGCGCGGCCGAGACGTACTCGTACGGACGAGCGACGGCCGGCGCCTCGACGCCCGGCGGCGGAGGCGAGTAGTAGCCCAGGTCGGGGTCGGTGCGCTCGAGCGCCTCGTCGTGAGGGACGTTCGGATCGGTCATGGGCGCCTTCGACGGGGGAACGACTCGCTGATCAACCTAGCGAACGGCGGGCGTCGCGTCTCCGGCATCCACGAAAGAGGGGCACGACGGCGGTGCCGTCGTGCCCCTCCGTGGCGGATCAGCTGAAGCCGTTGGCTGCCAGCCAGTCCTTCGCGATGTCCTCCGACGAGCGCTGGTCCACGGTGGACTCGACGTTCAGGGCGATGAGGCCCTCGGGGGTGAGCTTCGCGCTCACCGGGTTGATGACGTCGGCGATCTCGTCGGCGATGTCGGCGTTGACCAGCGGCACCACGTTCGACGCGAGGAAGAGGCCCTTGGGGTCCTCGAGCGTCACGAGGTCCTTCGTCTTGATGAGCGGGTCGGCGCTGTACACGTCGGCGACCTGGATGTTGCCGGCGACGAGCTCGTCGACCGTCGTGTCGGCGGTCGCCGAGAACGACACCGTGACGCCGTAGACGTCCTTCAGCCCGGTGGGGCCGTACGGGCGCGTCTCGAGCTCGGGGGCGCCGCCCAGCACCAGGCCGTCCACGTTCGCCAGGTCGGCGATCGACGTCAGGTTGTGCTCCTCGGCGAAGGCGGACGTCACGTTGTACGAGTCCTGGTCGGTCGCGGGCGACTGGTCGAGGACCGTGAGACCGTCGGGCAGCGCGTCCTTCAGGGCGGCGTACACGTCGTCGGACTGGGTCGCCGTCGTGTCCTTGTCGAAGAACTGCAGCAGGTTGCCCGTGTACTCGGGGAACAGGTCGATCGACCCGTCCTCGATCGACGGCATGTACAGGTCGCGCTGGCCGATGTTGAAGTTGCGGTCGACCGTGAAGCCGGCACCCTCGAGGGCCTGTGCGTAGATCTCGGCGATGATCTCGTTCGAGTAGTACGCCTGCGATCCGATGACGATGGTCGACGACTCGGTGGCGCCCGCGTCATCGGTGCTCTCGCCGCTGAGGGGGTCGCTCGAGGCGCATCCGGCGAGGGCGAGCGCCGCGACGGCGGTGCTCGCGAGGGCGAGAACCAGGCGGGTTCGTGCGGTGGACATGTCGTACCTCCGGTGGGTTTGGGTTCAGTGGGACGTCTGGGCGACGGGGTGCGGCGCGGGCTGAGCCCGGGTCGTGCGGATGCGAGGCCCCGTGGTGCGTGGGACGGCGTAGCGGGCGAGGAGGGCGAAGAGGCCGTCGAGTACGAGGGCAAGTACGACGACGACGATCGCCGCGCCGAGGATCTCGGCGAAGTTGCGGGTCTGGAGGCCCTGGATGAGGAAGAAGCCGAGTCCACCCAGGCCGACGTAGGCCGCGATCGTCACCGTTGCGACCACCTGCAGGGTGGCGGAGCGCAGTCCGCCGATGAGGAGCGAGAGACCTAGTGGCATCTCGATCCGGAACAGGATCTGCCACTCGGTCATTCCCATCGCGCGGCCTGCGTCGATCACCGTGCGGTCGATCGCCTCGATTCCGGCGTACGCGCCGGCAAGGATCGAGGGGATCGCGAGGACCACGAAGGCGGTGACCGCGGCTTCGGTCTTGAGGGTGACGCCGGCGAGCATCACGAGCAGGACGACGAGCCCGAGGGCCGGCAGCGCGCGTGCGGCACCCGACAGGAAGACGGCGACCTCGCGTCCGCGGCCGGTATGGCCGATCAGGTACCCGATCGGGATCGCGATGACGGCTGCGATCAGCACCGAGCCGAATGTGAAGGCGAGGTGCTGGGCGATCGCCATGGGCAGCGTGAGTGACCCTTCCAGCCGGTCCGGCGAGAAGATCCACGCAAGTGCGTCCACGAAGAGGTTCATGCGTGGGCCCACTGCATCCGGTCGAAGCGGGGCGTCACGGTCCGGCGCGACCACGGCATGAGTGCCCGCCCGAGGAGCATGAGCACGAGGTCGACGACCAGTGCGACGACCACGACGGCGACGACGCCCGCGAACACCTCCGCGATGATCCGCCGCTGGGCTCCGTTCGTGAAGAGGTACCCGAGGTTCTGCACGCCGATGAGCGCGCCCACCGTGGCGAGCGAGATCGTCGACATGGCGGTGACGCGCAGTCCCGCGAGGATCACGGGGCCGGCGAGCGGGAAGTCGACGGTCCAGAATCGGCGCCACGGCCCGAACCCGACCGCGATCGCCGCGGAGCGGCTCACCTCGTCGACCGAGGCGAGACCGTCCGTCACGGAACGCGTCATGATCGCGACCGCGTAGATCGCGAGCGCGACGATGACATTGGTCTCGGACAGCACGGGGAAGCCGAAGATCGGGGGCAGCACGAAGAACATCGCGAACGACGGGATCGTGTACAGCAGTCCGACGATGGTGAGGACGGTGCCGCGCAGCTTCGTGTACCGGAACGCGAGCCATCCGATGGGCACCGCCAGCACGAACCCCGCCACCACCGCGATCGCGCTCTGCCGCAGATGGTCGACGGTGAGCGCCCAGATCAGGTCGAGGTTGTCGAGCACCCAGCTCACGCGGAGTCCTCCACCAGCACGCCCTGCGCACGCCCGGCCGCGTCGATGAGGACCGTGCCGTGAGCCGTCGGCTTGGCGCGCAGCGCCCGCGCGCCGCGTTCGACCCCGATGAAGTCGGCGACGAACTCGCTCGCCGGGTTCTCGATGATCTCGTCGGGCGTGCCGATCTGCGCGATGCGCGCGCCCTTCTCGAGGATCACGACCTGGTCGCCGAGCAGGAACGCCTCATCGATGTCGTGTGTGACGAACACGATCGTCTTCGCGAGCTCGCGCTGCAGGCGGATGATCTCGGTCTGCAGCTCGCGCCGCACGATCGGGTCGACGGCGCCGAAGGGCTCGTCCATCAGCAGGATGTTGGGGTCGACGGCGAGGGCGCGGGCGACGCCGACGCGCTGCTGCTGACCGCCCGACAGCTGGCTCGGGTAGCGCTTCGCGAGTCCGCGCTCCAGGCCCACCACGTCCATGAGCTCGAGGGCGCGATCTCGTGCCTGCGCCCGCGGGACGCCATTCAGCACCGGCACGGTCGCGATGTTGTCGACCACTGAGAAGTGGGGGAGAAGGCCCGCGTTCTGCAGCACGTACCCGATCCCGCGCCGGAGCTTCACCGGATCGCGCTCGGAGATCGGCTCGTCGTCGATCGTGATGGTGCCGCCGGAGGGCTCGATGAGGCGGTTGATCATCCGCAGCAGCGTGGTCTTGCCGCTGCCCGACGAGCCGACGAGCACCGTCGTCTTGTGGGCGGGCATGAGCACGCTGAAGTCGTCGACGGCGACGGTGCCATCCGGATACCTCTTCGAGACCGCGCGGAATTCGATCGCCATGCTGCCCTTTCGGCCGGATTTGCCAGCGGGGTTCCCAGATAACCACACCCCTCCGACACGTCGACAGGATCACGCCGCGTGCCGGAGACGCAAGGGGGTCGCATCGTGTCCGCGGGCGGCGATACGTTGGGGCGCATGACTGCTCGGGAATACGACCTGATCGTGATCGGCGGGGGACCGGTCGGTGAGAACGTGGCGGACCGCGCCGTGCAGGGCGGTCTGTCGACCGTGGTCGTCGAGAGCGAGCTGGTCGGGGGCGAGTGCTCGTACTGGGCGTGCATCCCCTCCAAGGCCATGCTGCGGCCGGGCGCCGCGCTGCGCGCCGTGCGCGATGTGCAGGGCGCGTCGGGCGCCGTCACCGGCGGCCTCGACGCCGCGGCGGTGCTCGCCCGGCGCGACACGTTCGTCCACGACTGGGACGACACCTCGCAGGTCGAGTGGCTGCAGGGCGCCGGGATCGACCTCGTACGCGGCCACGGACGCCTCACGGGCGAGCGCGAAGTGACCGTGACCGGAGCCGACGGCAACACGACCGTGCTGGTGGCCCGCCACGCCGTCGTCGTGTCGACCGGTTCCGCCGCACTCCTCCCCGACATCCCCGGGCTGCGCGACGCGCAGCCGTGGACGAGCCGCGACGCGACGGGCATGCGCGAGGTGCCGGCATCCCTCGCGATCCTCGGCGGCGGCGTCGTCGGCAGCGAGATGGCGACGCTGTTCGTCTCGCTCGGCATCCCGGTCACCGTCATCGCGCGGTCCGGACTGCTGCGGGGCGCCGAGCCGTTCGCGGGCGAGGCGGTCACGAAGGCGCTCCGGGATGCCGGCGCCGATGTCCGCACCGGCGTCGAGGTCGAGCGCGCCCAGCGCGCCGCGGACGGCGACGTCGTGCTGACGCTTTCGGACGGCTCCGAGGTGCGCGCCGCCGAGGTGCTCGTCGCGACGGGGCGCGTGCCCCGCACCGGCGACATCGGACTCGACGTCGTCGGACTCGCACCGGGATCCTGGCTGGACGTCGACGACACGCTGCGCGTCCGCGGCGTGGACTGGCTCTACGCCGTCGGCGATGTCAACCGCCGCGCGCTGCTCACGCATCAGGGCAAGTACCAGGGCCGGGCCGCCGGCGACGTCATCGCCGCGCGGGCGCGCGCCAGGGCGGTCGACGACCGGCCGTGGGGAGCCCACGTCGCGACAGCAGACCACTCCGCCGTCCCGCAGGTCGCCTTCACCCATCCCGAAGTGGCCTCGGTCGGCCACACCGAGGCGTCGGCGAAGAAGGCGGGGCTCGACGTCCGCGTGGTCGACTACGACCTGTACTGGGTCTCGGGTGCGAGCGAGGTCGCCGACCACTACTCCGGGCAGGCGCGGGCGATCATCGACGAGCAGCGTCACGTGCTCGTGGGCGCCACGTTCGTCGGGCAGGACGTCGGCGAGCTGCTGCACTCCGCCACCATCGCGATCGTCGGCGAGGTGCCGATCGAGCGGCTGTGGCACGCGGTGCCGTCGTATCCGACGATCAGCGAGGTGTGGCTGCGGCTGCTGGAGGCGTACGGCAGGCCCACCCTGGAATGAGAGAAGTGGATGCCGCGGCCCGGGCGTGCGGCATCCACTCGTCTCAGCGGCGGACGGGGATCACGCGGCGTCGTTCCACGACCAGATGTCGTCGCCGCGGAGCGTCGCGTCGGCGCCGCCGTCGCAGTAGATCGTCTGGCCCGCCATGTGGGTGTTCGCCGGGCTCGTGAGCCACACCAGCAGCTCGGCGATCGACGACGCGGGCTGGTGGTGGTTCAGCGGCATCGGCACGGCGGCGTCGACCATCGCCGCACCCTCGGGCGTGGCGAGCAGCCCGGCGGTCATCGGCGTGATGACGGTGCCGGGGGCGACGGCGTTGAGGGGGATGCCGGAGCCCGCCCAGTCCTCCGAGATCGAGGCGCGGCGCACCCAGCGCGACAGGGCGCGCTTGGACGACGGGTAGTTGAGGTAGCCGACCTCGGGGCCCTGCGCGGCCAGCTCGTCGCCCCGGGCGAGGGCGGCTGCCTCGTCGCCGGAAAGCGCCGCCTCGACGAGCGCCGCGTCGACCGGCTGCAGCGAGGCCATCGACGACACCACGGCGGCTCGCGGCGCCTCCGATGCGCGCAGCGCGGGGAGGAGGGCGGTGAGCAGCTCGGTCACGCCGAAGAAGTTGATCGACATCGTCTTGCCGATCGGCGCGGAGATGCCTGCACAGGCGATCACGCCGTCAACGACGCCGCCGGTCCGGGCGATCGCACGGGCGGCGGCGTCCGCGCGCCCCGCGGGGGTGGACAGGTCGGCCTCGACCTCGGCGCCCTGCAGATCGATGCCGACGACGGTCTCGCCGCGACCGCGCAGAAGTTCGGCGGTGGCGGCGCCGATTCCGGATGCGGAACCGGTGACGACGTAGGTGCGGGGCATTTCAGTCTCCTTCTGTGGGCGACGGGATCGCCGTCGCGCGGTGCCGCGGGTGGGCGGCGGGTTCTTCTCGGGCGGGGTCCGCGGGAGTCAGGGATGCCGGGGACTCCGTGAGGAGTCCGTCGACGAAGCGGTGCAGCAGGGCGCCGAAGGCGTCGATCTCGGCGGGCGACCAGTCGGCCAGCACGTGGTCGACCATGTCGTGTCCGGCGGTGACCAGTCGGCGGTACGCGTCGAGGCCACGCGGGGTGAAGGCGACGGTCGCCGCCCGGCCGTCGTCCGGGTGTGCGCCGCGCGTGACGAGGTCGTCGGCGAGCAGCCGGGCGACGAGCTTCGACATCGTCGGACGCGTGACGTTCAGCTCGTCGGCGAGCACGCTCGGGCGGGCGGCGCCGCCATGCAGCCCGAGCGTGTACACGGCCCGGATCTCGGTCGGATCGAGCGCGACGCCGACGCCGCTCGCGATGCGCGCCTGGACGGTGCTCGACGACCACCGCGACATGAGTCGCGTGAGCGAGGAGAGCAGGTCGGCGCGGGGTGCGGCATCCATGTCTCGAGTCTACGACGGTAATTGCCTCAGGCAACCAAATCTCGAGAAGTGGTTGCCTGCCGATATATCGCTATGTATCGTCGGGCTATCGGTAGGCGCTCGTCAGGAGGTCGTCATGAGCGGTACGTACCCGGGGTTCGGACCCCGTCACCGGAACCAGGCGGGGCAGAGTCTGCCCGGCGGGCTCTTCGAGGCGATGGACCAGCTGCGTGACGCGTTCGAGCAGCGCTTCTCGCCACGCGTCGCCCGCGGCGACGTGCGGGCCGCCGTGCTCGCGGTGCTCGCGGAGCAGCCCATGCACGGCTACCAGATCATCCACGAGATCGAGGAGCGCAGCGGCGGCGCGTGGAAGCCGAGCCCCGGTTCGGTCTACCCGACGCTGCAGCTGCTCGCCGACGAGGGACTGGTGATCGCCGAGGAGTCCGGCGGCAAGAAGACCTACTCGCTCACCGACGCCGGCCGCGCCGAGGTCGACGCGGGCGAGGACCGCACCGCTCCGTGGGAGTCGTTCGGCACGCACGACGCGGGCCGCGCCACGGCGCTCCCCAAGGCGGGCGCCAAGCTCGCGCAGGCCGCAGCCCAGGTCGCGCGCGGGGGCACCCCCGACCAGGTCGCGCAGGCCGTCGACGTGCTCGACGAGGCGCGGCGTAAGCTCTACTCGATCCTCGCTCAGGACTGACGGGTGCCGGCGCAGCACGTCGGCGACGGGGGCGCGCGATCGGATCGCGGGCACGCGGGATCTAGGAGAGTCGGATGGCAGACGCCGGCAACACGCGCGCCCGCTATCGGCGGATCCTGAGGTTCGCCGCCCGCTACATGGTGCAGGCGTGGTGGTTCGAGCTGGTCCTGCCGCGCTTCGGGCTGAGCGCACTGGCGGCCCGCAACCGGTCGAAGCGCCTCGAGCACATCGCGCAGAGGTTCCATGTGCTCGCCGTGTCGCTCGGCGGGCTCATGATCAAGGTCGGGCAGTTCCTCTCGTCGCGCCTCGACGTGCTGCCGCCCGAGATCACGACCGAGCTGGAGGGGCTGCAGGACGAGGTGCCGCCGGTGGCGTTCCCCGCGATCCGCGCGCTCGCCGAGACGGAGCTGCGCATGCCGCTCGAGCGCGCCTTCGCGTGGGTGGACGAGACGCCGGTGGCCGCGGCATCCCTCGGCCAGGCCCACCGCGCGCGGCTGAACCCGGAGGATGGCGCCGACACCGGCTTCGCGGACGTCGTGGTGAAGGTGCAGCGGCCCGGCATCGAGCAGATCGTCGACGTCGACCTCGCGGCGCTGCGGCGCGTGGCGACGTGGCTCAGCCGCGTGCGCGTCGTGCACGACCACGTCGACCTGCCGGCGCTCGTCGAGGAGTTCGCGAGCACGAGCCGCGACGAGATCGACTATCTGCGGGAGGCGCGCAACGCAGCGCGGTTCGCCGAGAACTTCGCGGGTGACGAGCGCGTCAGCGTGCCCGAGGTCGCATGGGAGCGCACGACCCGGCGTGTGCTGACGCTCGCCGACGTGACGGCGGTCAAGATCACCGATGTCGACGGCCTGCGCGCGGCCGGGATCGACCCGGCCGAGGTCGCGAAAGAGTTCGCGAACGTGATGTTCGACCAGCTGTTCGTCGACGGGTACTTCCACGCCGACCCCCACCCGGGCAACATCTTCGTGACGCCTGCCGCACCCGGCGCCGCAGCCGGCGCGCAGCCGTGGAGGCTCACCTTCGTCGACTTCGGGATGATGGGCGAGGTGCCGGCCACCCTGCGCACCGGCCTGCAGCAGCTGATCATCGCGGTCGCCGCGCGCGACAGCAAGCGGATGGTGGCGAGCATCCAGGACGTCGGCGCATTGCTGCCGTCAGCCGACACCCGTGAACTCGAGCGGGCGATGACGGCCCTGTTCGCCCGGTTCGGCGGCATGGGCTTCGCAGAGCTGCAGAAGGTCGACCCGCGTGAGTTCCAGGCCTTCGCGACCGAGTTCGGCGACGTGGTGCGATCGCTGCCTTTCCAGCTGCCCGAGAACTTCCTGCTCATCGTGAGGGCCATCTCGCTCACGAGCGGCGTGTGCAGCGCGCTCGATCCGGCGTTCAACGTGTGGGACGCCGTCGAGCCGTACGCCGACCAGCTGCTGCGTGATCAGAGCGGCAACCTGGTGCAGGGGTTCGCGAAGGAGGCGGTGTCGGTCGCCGGGGTCGTCGCTCGCCTGCCGCGCCGACTGGACGAGATGGTGTCGCAGATCGTCGACGGCAAGCTCGTGGCCGACGTGCCCAAGCTCGACCAGAAGCTGCGCAGGCTCGAGCGCATGGGCCGTCGCGCGGTGTCGGCCGTGCTGTTCGCGGGACTGCTGATCAGCGGCGCCGTGCTGCGCTCCGAGGACCTCGTGATCGGGACCGCGCTGATGATCCTGTCGATCCTGCCGCTGCTGCACGCCCTGTTCTCGGGATTCCTTCGACGCCCCGGCGAGTGACAGCCCGCGGTCGGTCGCCGTCTTCGGCACCGCAGCCGCTACGGTGTGACCCAGGAACTCGTGTCGGGGGTGCGTGTGGTCTGGGCGGTGATCGTGCGGGTCGCGGACCTGCTCGTGCAGCTCGCCCTGATCTGGCTGGGGCTCGTGGTGTTCCTGGCTGAGGACGCAGAGGACACGGTGCCCGCGCTGGCGGGCTGGTCGCTCCTCGCGGGGTTCTACTGGCTGGCGTCGGTGATCGCCGTCGCGGTGACGGTCCGCCGTCCACATGACGCGGCGCCGCGCTGGGTCGCCCGCGTCGACCTGCACCCGGTCGTGAACGCCGTCACGGTGAGCACGACGTTCCTCGCGAGCCTCGTGGGCATCATCGCCGCGACCGAGATCCTGGTGCTGCGCGACGACCCCCAGTGGGCCGGATGGGTGGAACCGGTGGCGATCATCGCGATGCTGCTGTCGTGGGCGCTGTACCACTGGGGCTTCGCGCGCATCTACGAGCGCCGCTACCGGCGCGCGGTCGTGCCGCCGCTGGTGTTCCCGGGCACCGGCACACCGCGCATCGCCGACTTCGTGTACTTCTCGTTCACGAATGCGACGAACTTCTCGGTCTCGGACGTGCAGGTCATGACGACGCGCATGCGCTGGACGGTCGTGTGGCACACGACCACGAGCTTCTTCCTCAACGCGCTGATCATCGTGCTCGCCTTCAGCACGATCATCAACGGGTGAGCCGGCTCCGGAGACGTCGATGGCCGGGACGGATGCTCCGTCCCGGCCATCGTCGCGCGCGTCAGAGCGGGCGGATGTTGGCTGCCTGCATGCCCTTCGGGCCCTGCTCGGCGTCGAACTCCACCTTCTGGTCCTCGCGCAGCTCCTTGAAGCCGTTGCCCGCGATCGCGCTGAAGTGTGCGAAGAGATCGGCCGAGCCGTCATCGGGAGCGATGAAGCCGTAGCCCTTCTCGGAGTTGAACCATTTCACGGTGCCAGTGGCCATCGTGTCTTTCCTTTTGTTCTGTGGACCGCGTGTGCGGCCCGGGGTGCCGCTCCGACGTGTGCGGAGCGGACGAAGGTGGGGCACGCCGCGCGTACGGGAGCGCGGAGTGCGGGTGATGGATGCCGCGACGGCGTGCGCGGCGGCGCTGCGGTCGGCGAACACGCCGAGGTGCTCGCCGCGGGCACTGTGCGCCTCGAAGCCGTCGGCGACGATGTGGACGAAGCCGGCGTACTCGCCGGCCGACGTGGCGACGAAGACGTCGTGGTCGGCCTGGCGCCAGTCGAGCGGGGGATGAAGGGATACGGATGCAGGGTGAATGAGTGTCAAAACGTGTGGGTGCGCGGACGAGACGAGGACGTGGTCGTTCGCGGGAGTCGGAGGAAGGATGCGACCGCGGTGGCGGTGAGGCGTCGAGCGCTCTGTTCTCCGCAATGAGGCAGAGGAGATCGACGCGGCGGCCCGATCGGGCGACCGCAACCGTATCACAGTTCTCTGGCTCCCCGCCTGGGAACGAGAGGATGCCGCGACCCGGCGGGCCGCGGCATCCCCTCGTCGTCCGGTGCTACGCCGTCGCGTCGGCGCGCTTGGGCAGGACCCACCCGGCGCGCGGGAAGTGGCACGTGTACCCGTTGGGGTAGCGGATCAGGTAGTCCTGGTGCTCGGGCTCGGCCTCCCAGAACGGGCCCTCGGACTCGATCGTGGTGACGGCCTTGGCCGGCCACAGGCCCGAGGCGTCCACGTCGGCGATCGTGTCGCGGGCGACCTCGGCCTGCTCGGGGGAGAGCGGGAAGATCGCGGAGCGGTAGCTGGTGCCGATGTCGTTGCCCTGACGGTTCTTCGTCGACGGGTCGTGGATCTGGAAGAAGAACGCCAGGATGTCGCGGTACGAGGTCGCTGCGGGGTCGAAGACGATCTCGACCGCCTCGGCGTGGCCGGGGTGGCGCTGGTAGGTCGCGTGGGCGTTCTCGCCGCCGGTGTAGCCGACGCGGGTCGACAGCACGCCGGGCTGGCGGCGGATGAGGTCCTCCATGCCCCAGAAACAGCCGCCGGCGAGGATCGCCGTCTCGGTGCCGGGGGTGCGGGTGATCTCTCCGGTGTCGAAGGGTCCGCTGGTCATGATGCGTTCTCCTGGTTCTCGGGGTTCTGGTCGCTGAGCGTCTCGAAGCGGTCGAGGTAGGCGCCGTAGCCCTCGTCGTCGAGCGACGAGACGGGCACGAAGCGCAGTGCGGCCGAGTTCATGCAGTATCTCAGGCCGCCGGCATCCCGGGGGCCGTCCGGGAAGACGTGACCCAGATGACTGTCGGCGCCCGAGGAGCGCACCTCGGTGCGGGGCATGAACAGCGACCGGTCCTTCTTGGTGGTCACCGCGTCGGGCTCGATGGGGCGGGTGAAGCTCGGCCATCCGGTTCCGCTGTCGTACTTGTCGGCCGACGAGAAGAGCGGCTGGCCCGAAACCACGTCGACGTAGATGCCGGGCGCGTGGTTGTTCCAGTACTCGTTGCGGAACGCCGGCTCGGTGCCGTCGTCCTGCGTCACGCGGTACTGGGCGGGGGTGAGGCGGCTGAGCGCCTCGGGGGTCTTGCGGTAGTCGTCACTCACGATTCCTCCTGGGTCGACGCGGCTGGCTGCGGCGTCATGAAGAAGAACGGATGCCTCGGCTGTTTTGGTCCCGCGAACCTGGGACCGGGCTGTGAGTTCCGGGGGCGTCTCAGGCGGATCCGAGCTCGCCGGTCAGCCGGCCGTGGAACGCGGCCGCTGCATCGGTCATGCCCGCCAGCTCGACCGCAATGCCCCGCTGCGCGTACTTCGTGACGATCGCATCGAGTGCGGCGACCGTCGAGGCGTCCCACACATGGGTGCGCGACAGGTCGATGACGACGTGCGCGGGATCCGACGCGTACTCGAACTGCGTCGTGAGGTCGTTGCTCGACGCGAAGAACAGCTCGCCGTCGACGCGGTAGCGCGCGGTGCCGCCGTCGACCGTGCGGGTCACCGTGGTGAAGTGGGCGACACGTCGGGCGAACAGCACCATCGCGGCGAGCACGCCGAGGATCACGCCGACCGCGAGGTTGTGCGTCCAGACCGTGGCGATCACGGTGACGAGCATGACGGCGGTCTCGCTGAGGGGCAGGCGCCGCAGCGTCGACGGTCGGATGCTGTGCCAGTCGAACGTCATCGCCGACACCACGATCATCACGGCCACGAGCGCCGCCATCGGGATGAGGCCGACGATGTCTCCGAGCGCGACGACGAGCACCAGCACCCACACGCCCGCGAGGAGCGTCGAGATGCGCGTGCGACCGCCCGAGGTCTTGACGTTGATCATCGTCTGGCCGATCATCGCGCAGCCGCCGGTGCCGCCGAAGAAGGCCGACACCACATTGGCGACCCCGAGGCCCCACGCCTCGCGGGTCTTGCGGGAGTGCGTGTCGGTGAGGTCGTCGACGAGCTTCGCGGTCATGAGCGACTCCAGCAGCCCCACGAGGGCGGCGGCCAGCGCGAACGGGGCGACGATCTGCAGCGTCTCCCACGTCAGCGGCACATGCGGGACGAGCAGCTCGGGCAGGCTGCGCGGCAGCTCGCCCTGGTCTGCGACGTTCGGCACCGACATGCCGAACACGACGACCGCGGCCGTGAGCAGCACGATCGCGACGAGCGGGGCCGGGATCGCGCGCGTGATGCGGGGCCAGACGAGGAGGATGCCGAGCCCCGCAGCGACGAGGACGTACACGGCCCACGGCACGTCGATGAGCTGGGGCAGCTGCGACAGGAAGATGAGGATCGCGAGCGCGTTGACGAACCCGACCATGACGCTGCGCGGGATGAAGCGCAGCAGGCGCGCGACGCCGAGCACGGCGAACAGCACCTGGAGCACCCCCGCGAGCGCGATGGTCACGATCAGGTAGTCCGGCCCGTGCTCGCGCGCCACGGGCGCGATGACGAGCGCGACGGCCCCCGCGGCGGCCGTGATCATCGCCGGGCGCCCGCCGGTGAACGCGATCATGACGGCCAGCACGAACGACGAGAACAGACCGACGCGGGGGTCGACGCCGGCGACGACCGAGAACGCGATCGCCTCGGGGATCAGCGCGAGCGCCGTGACGAGCCCGGCGAGCACCTCGCGCGTCAGCACGCGGGGACTGCGCAGCGCCTGCAGGACGGTGGGCGTGACCCGGTAGCGGTCGGTGGGTTCGGCGATGGCGGCGGACACGAGGTCTCCTGTCGGGTGCGCATCGTTGCGCCGCAAGGGATCGAGAAGAGGATGCCGCGCCGCGCGCGGCCTCCACGACTCTAGCCGGGACGCGCCGGGCACCCGCGGGCGTAGGCTCGGGGTGATGTCGGCCGCCACGTTCACAGGGCATCTGCCCGGCGACCGCGCATACCGCCGGCTCATCGCGGGCCTCTTCTTCGCGGGCATCGCGACGTTCGCGCAGCTGTACTCCCCGCAGGCGGTGCTGCCGCTCATCGCGGCCGAGTTCGACGTGCCGCCGGCGACCGCGGCGCTCGCCGTCTCGATGACGACGCTGGGGCTCGCCGTGACGGTGATCCCGTGGTCGGCGGTCGCCGACCGGGTGGGCCGGGTGCCGGCGATGGCCGCCGGCATCCTCATCGCCACCGTCTTCGGGCTGCTCGCGCCGTTCAGCCCCGACATCGGCATGCTGATCGTGCTGCGGCTGCTGGAGGGCGTCGGCCTCGGCGCGGTGCCTGCGATCGCGCTCGCGTATCTCAGTGAAGAAGTGGATGCCGCCCACACGGCGGCCGCGGCCGGCAGCTACATCGCGGGCACGACGATCGGTGGCCTCGCCGGACGACTGGTCGCCGGTCCGGTCGGGGACGTCGCGGGCTGGGAGGCGGGCGTCCTGGCGGTCGCGGTGGTGTGCGCACTGTCGGCGGTCGCGTTCCTTGTGCTCGTGCCCCGGGCGCGCGGCTTCGTGGCGCTGCGGCATCGGCGGCATCCCGGGCCGTCGCTCGCGCACCGGCTGGCCGAGAACCTGCGGTCCCGGCGCCAGCTCGCCCTGTACGCGCAGGGGTTCCTGCTCATGGGCGGGTTCGTCGCGCTCTACAACTACCTCGGCTTCAGTCTCACCGAACCGCCGTACTCGATGCCGCACGGGGCCGTCAGCCTGCTGTTCCTCGCCTATCTGGCGGGCACGGTGGCCTCTCCGGTGGCCGGCGCGCTGGCGACGCGCTTCGGGCGGTTCCCGGTGCTCATGGCGTCGATCGTCGTGATGGCGGCCGGAGCGGCGCTCACGCTGCCGCCGGCGGTACCGGTGATCCTCGTCGGACTGCTGGTGTTCACGGCGGGGTTCTTCGCCGCGCATGCCGTCGCGTCGGGCTGGGCGCCGGTCGCGACCGGCCCCGATGCGCGGGCGCAGGCGTCGTCGCTGTACTACCTGGGGTACTACGGCGGGTCGAGCCTGTTCGGGTGGGCGCTCGGGTTCGTGTTCGCCGCGCTCGGATGGGCGGGCGTCGCCGGCGCGGTGCTGGCGCTCATCGCACTGGCCGCGCTGCCGGCGGCGCTGTGGCTGCGCGCAACCTCGTCCTCGGATACGTGACGGCGGCGCTGTTCGTCAAGGGGGTGGGCGCCGCCGATGGGCCGCGCCTAGAGTCGCTCGGGTGGTGGACCGAGCCCGCGCCCAGCCCGACCACTCGGGTTTCCGCGCCGATATCCAGGGACTGCGCGCGATCGCGGTCGGATCCGTCCTGCTCTACCACGCGGGGGTTCCGTTCCTCCCCGGCGGGTACGTCGGCGTCGACGTCTTCTTCGTGATCTCGGGGTTCCTGATCACCTCGCATCTGCTCGAGCAGCTCCGCGTGCACGGCAGGGTGAGCTTCGGCCAGTTCTACGCGCGCCGCGTGCGTCGCATCCTTCCTGCCGCGTTCGTCGTGCTGCTGCTGACGGTGACCGCGGCGCTCATCTGGTACCCGCCGCTGCTCATGAAGGACGTGTGGGCGGCCGCCGTCGCGACCGCCCTGTACGTGCCGAACTACTTCTTCGCTCTCGCGGACTCCGACTACCTGGCCGAGTCGTCGAGTCCATCGCTGTTCCAGCACTACTGGTCGCTGGGCGTCGAGGAGCAGTTCTACCTGCTGTGGCCGGCGCTGCTCGCCCTCGTCTGGGTCGCCGTGCGCTCACGTCGCGCGCTGATCGGCGTGCTCGTCGGGATCGTCGCGGCGTCGTTCGCCCTGTGCGTGTGGCTGACGTTCGAGGCACAGCCGTGGGCGTTCTTCTCGCTGCCCGCCCGGGCGTGGGAACTGGGCGTCGGAGGGCTCACGGCGGTGCTGCTGCAGCAGCGGCGCCGCGTCGTGGGGGAGAGGTGGGCCCCGATCCTCGGGTGGACGGGGATCGCGGGGGTGACGGCATCCATCGTCCTCTTCTCGTCCGAGACGGTGTTCCCTGGCGTCGCGGCGGCGCTCCCCGTGCTCGGAACGGCCGCGGTCATCGCGGCCGGCGAGAGCCGCGGCGGACCCACGCGGCTGCTGTCGACCCCCGGCATGGTGCTGATCGGCACGATCTCGTACTCGCTGTACCTCGTGCACTGGCCCGCACTCGTGCTGCCTGGCGCCGTCGTCCCGGGGCCGCTGCCGCTGTGGGCGACCCTGCTGATCGCCGTCGCCTGCGTGCCCGCGGCATGGCTGCTCTACCGGTTCGTCGAGGACCCGGTGCGCCGCGCACCTGTGCTGACGAGGCGGCGCGCGCGCGTCACCCTCGTCGGCGCGGTGGCAGGCTCGCTCGCGTGCCTGGGCATCGCGAGCGGCGCGTACGCCGTCGTCGACACGCGGTCGCTCCACGCCGAACGCGCCGCGGCCGGCACTGTCATCACCGAGCTGCCCAGCGGCACCGACTTCGTGCCCGACAACCTCGCGCCCGACCTGCGCGACGCGCGAGAGAGTCTGCCCGCGGTCTACGACGACGGCTGCATGCGCGGGATCGCGGCCACCGACGCGCGCGGCTGCCGGTACGGCGACGCGTCGGCTCCGGTCATCGTGCTGTTCGGGGACTCGCACGCGGCGCAGTGGTTCCCGGCCCTGCAGCGCTTCGCGGCGTCGGCGGGGTACGCGATCGAGGTGCAGACGAAGAGCTCCTGCCCGGCCGCCGACATCGAGACCCTGCGTCGCGACAGCCCCTACCCGCAGTGCCCGATCTGGCGCGACGCGGTCATCGACCGCATCAACGCCGATCCGCCGGCTCTGGTGATCGTCGCCACGTACTCGGGTGCGGAGCTCGCGCCCGGCGTCCGCGACGACGCGAAGACCTGGGATGCCGCACTCGGCCGCACCCTCGACGCCCTGCGTGCCCCGACCGCAGTCATCGCCGACACCCCGGACCTGCTCGAGGATCCCGCCCCCTGCCTGTCTGCGCACCTGTCGGACGCCGAAGCGTGCGCGCGGTCGCGCGCGGTCGCGCTGGCCGGGCCCGCGCGCGACGCCGAGGTGACGGCCACGGGGGAGCGCGGCATCCCTCTGCTCGATCTCAACGGCTACCTGTGCGATGCCGAACAGTGCCCGCCCATCATCGGCAACACGCTGGTCTACCGCGACTCGCATCACCTGACGGCGGCGATCAGCGCCGACCTGTCGGGCGTCCTGGGTGACGCCCTGCGACCGCTGCTCGCCCGGCCCGGGCCCTGACGCCGCCGCGGTGGCGTCAGGGGAAGAGACCGAACGCGTCGTCGAGAAGGCTTGCGAGGCCGAGGCCGGCCAGAGCGAACGCCAGCGCGATCCAGATCCAGTGCACACGTTCGGTCAGGCGCTTGCCGGGCACGGCGACGCCGCGCGGCGGCCGGACGATGCGCACGCCGGCCTCGTCCCCGACCACGCGCGTCTCGCCCAGGCGGTCGTCGCGCCACCGCTGCCACTGCGCGACCTTGGCGGTGAGCGCTGACACCGTCGCGAACACCCACTCCCACGTCTCGGGGTCGAGGGTCGACAGGTCTGCGCGCGCATAGAGGAACAGCCGGTCGTCGACGATCTCGACGTCGAGCGCCGCCGCCTCGTCGATGAAGCGCGCCATCACGTCGGGCGTGAACAGGTAGAGCGCGTCGCGCTCGTATCCGGCCGGCGCGTACAGCGCGAAGTGGCGGTCGAAGTCGCCCTCCAGGCTCAGCCGCTGAACGGGGTCGAGCGACACCGGGAGGTTCGAGACCCGCAGGGAGTCGTTCGAGGTCGCATCCAGGACGAGGTGCGGCAGGTTCGTGCCGAGGCGGACGGTGGCGAAACCCCAGCGGTGCGAGCGGCGATTCCTGTCGCTCCCGGTGGAGAACGTCTGGTTGCCGACGATGAGGCCGCCGGCATCCCGCACGACGTCCCAGGCGACCTGTCGGTCACGCGTGCCGAAGATCATGCCGGGCAGCTCGAGGCGACCGGCGAGCGGCTCGTACGTCAGGCCGTTCGCGGCGGCGAACTGCGCCAGGCGCCACTGCCGCTCGCCGCGGCGACGCTGGAGGCCCTTCGCGACGCCGACCGCCGTCACGGCGATCACCGCGACGGCTATACCGATCGCACCCGCCGCGACCACGACGTCATCGACGGTGACCTCGCCGGTGCCGAGCAGCAGCCACGCGAAGAACCCGGCGAGGAACACCGCCGACACGCCGAGCGTGAGGGCAGGCCACCAGATCGCGCGGACGGGCCCGCGGATCGCCGCCGGCAGCGTCTCGCGGTACGCGGCGAGGCGTTCGCGGTCGGGCGGCGCCGTCAACGCTGCGGTGTCGAGGGAGGTCGCCAGCACGCTCCTCACGCTAGCCGAGCGTCGCGATCAGTCCTCGCTGGAGTGCAGTCCCCGGCGGGTCGACAGCAGCGTGAACTCGGGGTGCTCCTCGGCGACAAGGCGCTCGGCGGCACGCTCAGAAGTAGTCGGCGGCACCGTAGTGGCGTATCCCGTCCAGTCGAGGCTCTCGCGTGAGCGGGACCACCATGCCGCTCGTGTCCGCGATCCACCGCGCGGCCGGTGCGAAGGCGTGCACCGCAGCGACGTCCCGCGGGCGCTCCGGCAGCGCGATGTCGCATCGCTCTACGCCCGCTGCGGCCCAGTCCGCGCCGATGGCACGGAGGAGGGTCGCACAGGCGTCGCGGGGAGCAGCGTCAGCCGCAGCGAGCTCGGCGACGACACCCGTGAGCCCCTGCGCCCCGGCGACCGCGTAGGCAGCGACCGCTCCGGCATCGCGCAGGGTGTAAAGGGTGAGGCCCTTCAAGCGCACTTCGGCCATGGCCCAGTCGAGGGCGGATCGCTGCGGCGCCAGCACGACGCCCGACCGGGACTGCTCGTAGACGCCGTGCAGCTCCGCCGTCGCGCCGGGTCCGACCGTCGTGCGGAGGTCCACGCGATCCCGGGGGACGTCGTCGCCCGGCGGCCGCCAGGGACCCTGAGCGGACCGATGCATGCGGAACGAACGGAACCCGCTCGACCGGTACACGCCCGGTGTTCCCGTGAACAACAGCGCCCAGTCGGCGCCCCGCCGACGCGCCGAGTCGAGTGTGGCCGACACCAGGCGGCGTGCGAGGCCACAGCCGCGGGCCCGCTCGGCCACCGCGACACTCCCGATCCCGTGCACGTCCGCGACACCCCCGTCGCCCTCGCGGAGCCGCTTCGGCACCCCGTAGATCGAGCCGACCACGCCGGCCGCGTCCACCGCGACGATCGTGTGCGCGTACCGGGCCGGGTCCGTCAGCCACTGGTCGGGAGAGAGGGGCGGCGTGAAGGCCTCCGCCCACAGCGCCGCCAGCGGCTCCGCGTCGCCGACACCGGCGACGCGCAGCATCGCCTCCGACGTCACGAGGCGCCGTCGCGTGCGGCCCGCGCCGCGGCGATCGTGTTGCGGTACACCGCAGCGGTGCGGGCGGCATCCACCGCCACGACGCCCCGCGCCAACTGCACGACGGCGTCGGCCGCGCCGCCGTACCCGAGGCCGTCCAGATCGTCAGGCAGGACCAGCTCGCGGATGCCCTCATCCGTCCACACCCGGACGCCGTAGCGGTCTGCGCCGCCGACGCCCGAGACGGTGGCGGTCACCGCAACGGCGTCGATCCGCGCGTGCACGGTGGCGAGCAGCTCGGACGTCGTGGGTGCATCGCCGACCACGCGCGCGGCCGACAGGACATCGACCGTCACGCCGGGCAGCAGCACATCGAGCATCTCCCACGCGTGGACGCCGATGTTGACCAGCGTCCCGCCGGCGCCGGCGGGGTCGTCCTGCCAGCGTCGGTCGCCCTCCAGGAATGCGGCGATGTCGTGCTGGGCGTGGAGTTCGACGGCCCGCGGCCGGTGGCCCTCGAGATCGGCCGCGAACGCCTCCAGCGCGGGGGCGAAGCGAAGCACGGAAGATGTGAAGCGGGGAGCAGGGGGCAACGCCCGCCACCGCGCGAGCCCGGCGTCGTCGGCGACCACCGTCTTGTTGAAGAACACCGGCACCCCCGTTCGCGCGCACGCGAGCGCGACATCGGCGGCACGGGGCGTGCGCGGCGTCGCCACGACGACGTCGGGACTGCGTGCCAGGAGCTCGTCGAGGCGCGCGAACTCCGGTGCGTCGAAGCGAGCCGCGAACTCGCGACGTCGGCGAGGGTCGTCCTCGTCCCAGACGCCAACGGGCGTCGCACCGCGGGCGCGCAGATTGGCCGCGTCGACGAAGGGATGCGAATGCGCGACCCCGGCGTAGGCGACGCGCACGCTCACCCCATCACTGCGAGCCGGTCGAGGGTCACTTCGTGGCTCAGGGAGCGGTCGGCGGCGAACGTCTCGACCTCGTCCGCCACGATACGGCCCTGATCCAGCCGTCCCTCGACGGTGCCGGCCGCGCGATGCGGCGTGAGCAGCACGTTCGGCAGGGCGCGGAGCGGGCTGTCGGCCGGCAGCGGTTCGACGTCGAACACGTCGAGCGCCGCCGAGATCCGCCCGCTGCGCAGTTCGGCTTCGAGCGACGTCTCGTCCACGAGCCAGGAGCGCGCGGTGTTCACGAGACCCGCGCCGTCGGGCATCATGGCCAGTTCGCGGGCGCCCACCAGGTGGCGGGTCTCGGGCACGCTGGGCGCGTGCAGCGCCACGATCCGCGCACGCCGCATCGCCTCGTCGAGCTCGACCTTCTCGGCGCCGAGTGCGGCGGCATCCGAAGCGCTGACGGTCGGGTCGACCAGCAGCGGCCGCGCGCCGAGTGCGCGGATCAACTGCAGGTACGCGCGCCCCGTGCGGGACGCGCCGATCACCGCGATCGGCGCACCGAGGATCTGATGCTGCGCGCCCACGGCGCCGTCGTACCAGCCGTCCGGCATGTGCACGGCGTGGTCCATCTCGACCACGCGGTGCAGCAGGACGAGGGTGAAGGCCAGAGACACCTCCGCCACGGGACGCGCCATCGCCAGTCCCGCCTGCGTCACGCGCACCCCGCGGGTGAACAGCTCGTCGGTGACGAACGCCTTGACGCTGGCCCCGGTGTGCGCGACGAGTTCGAGGCGCGGCATCCCGTCCAGCAGCACGGCGTCGAACGGCGGTGCACCCCAGCTGGTGACGACCACCCGCATGGCGCCGAGGTCGGCCACATCGCTGAGCCGGTCCGCGCGAACGAGTTCGCCTCCCAGCGCGCCCGCGGCGGCGCGCAGGCGATCGACGTCGGCGGAGGTGAAGAACTCCGCCATCAGCTCGGTGCTCACGGCGACGACCACGACGGGACCGCTCATCGCAGCCACCGCTCAAGGTTCTCGGCGATGAACGCGTCGTCGTTGAGCTCGGGATATGCGCGGCGGACGCGTGCGATCTCATCCGCCTGGCCGGGCGACAGGCCCTCGGCCGGATCGAGACACCAGATCCCGTCCATCAGGCCCTGCTGCCGCAGCATCTCGTGCACGCCGGCGATGACCCCGTCGAAGTCGTTGCCCGGGTCGAAGACCGCCTGGTTGACGTCGACCATGTCGGATGCGAGGCGTCCGAGCGCGAGATATGCGTCCCTGTCGCCTGCGGCGGCCCGCCGCGACCGGTCGAGGAGTGACACCGCGGCCCGTGTGCCGACCGCCCACTGCCCGAGCAGTCCGCCGACGAAGCGCAGCGTGCGCGGGCCGTCCGGTGCGTCGACATGGAACTCCGACAGCAGGTCGGCGACGATCGCGTCGTCGTTGCCCGTGTAGAGCGCGATCTCGTCGGCACGCCCGGACGCGGCCACCCCGCGCACCAGTTCGAGCGTGCGATACCGGTCGAACGGTGCCGCCTTGACCGCGACGACCGACGGGATCGAGGCGAACTCGCGCCAGAACTCGCGATCGAGCACGGGGCCCCCGATGGCAGTCTGCAGGTAGAACCCGACGACCGGGAGGACCTCGCCGACGGCGCTCGCGCGCTCCAGCAGCGCCCGGTTGTCGGCGCCTGCCACTCGCGGGCTCACCAGCACCGCGTCGTACCCGAGCGACCGCGCGAGCTCCGCTTCGGCGACGGCCTGCACGGTGCCGCCGGCCACTCCCGCGATGCGGACCACATCGGGATCGTCATGGGCGTCGAGCTCTTCGGCAGCGAGCGACAGCACCGGCTCGAACAGCGCGTGCTCGGCGTCACGGATCTCGAACTGCGTCGTGTGCACGCCGACGGCGACACCGCCGGCGCCGGCATCGAGGTAGTAGCGGGTCAGCGCCCGCTGGCGCCGCTCGTCGAGCCGCCGCTCGGCGGTGAGGGCGAGCGGATGCGCGGGGATCACGGCGCCGCGAGTCAGCGTCCGGGCTGCTTCGGGACGGAGGGCGGGGGCGACGGCCATCAGAACCTGCCGTCCCGCACGGCCCACTTGGTGGGTTTCGCCGACATCGGGTGGCCCGCCTCGACCCAGGCGGCCTGCAGGGCGATGAGTGCGTCGGCGGAGACCGACGGGTAGCCGAACAGCGCCATGCAGCGACGCGAGTCGTTGAGCAGCGCGGTCGGCTGCGACTCGTCGATCAGGTCGACATCGCAGCCGAACAACTCGCCGAACCGCCGTGCGACCGCGGCGACGCTGAGTGTTTCGGGCCCGGTCAGATTCACCGTGAACACGTCGGACGACGCGTGGCCGAGACTGCGCAGGACGACCTCGTTGGCATAGCCCTGCCACACGACGTTGACGTTCCCCGTGGCCACCGACACCGGCTGCCCGGCGTGGACGGCGCTCGCGACGTCGGCCAGGACGCCGTAGCGCAGGTCGATCGCGTAGTTCAGCCGGATGATCGACACCCGCGTGCCCCGCTCCTGTGCACCGAACTCGAAGACGCGCTCGCGGCCGAGGCAGGACTGCGCGTACTCGCCGATCGGCGCCGGAGCGACGTCCTCGGACGCGCCGCCGGACGCGGCGGTCACGAACGGGTACACGTTCCCCGTCGACATGACGGCGATCGCACTGTCGCGGTAGCGGCGCGCCACACGATCGGGCAACGCCGCGTTGACCTCCCACGCCCACGACGGGGCGGTGGCCGCGCCGAACTTCGCGCCGACCATGAACACGACGTTCGCGGCGTCCGGCAGCGACGAGAAGTCGTCGTTCTCGATGAGGTCGAACGGCACCACCTTCACGCCGGCCGTCTCCAGCCGGTCACGGACGGCGATGTCTCCGAAGCGCGAGACGGCGAGAACCTGGTCGGAGCCCCGGCCGGCGGCATCCAGTCCCCGCCGCGCGAGCACGGCGAGAGTGGGTCCCATCTTTCCTCCGGCCCCGAGGATCACGAGGTCACCTGACCCCTCCGCGAGGTCGGCGACGAGCGCGGCGCTCGGCGTCGTGAGCACGTCCTCGAGTTCCGCCTCTCCGGCGAATGCCTGAACTGTCACGTGGACGTCCTTTCTGTCGTACGGGGATGCCAAGACCGGACTCACCCCTTGATCCCGGTGCCTGTCACGCCCTCCTGCACGTACCGCTGGGCGATCAGGTACGCGAAGAAGATCGGCGCGAGCGCCACGACGGAGCCGGCGAGCATGGTGCTGAGCGGCACGTTCTGCTGCTGCAGCGACGAGATGCCGACGGTCAGCGTGAACATGGCGTTCGACTTGGCGATGATGAGCGGCCACAGGAAGTCGTTCCAGTGCCACAGGAAGACGAAGATGCCGAGGGTCGCGAGGATGGGCTTGCACAGCGGCAGCACGATCCGCAGGAAGATGCGGAACTCCCCGGCCCCGTCGATGCGCGCGGCCTCGAACAGGTCGTCGGGCAGACCCTGGATGAACTGGCGCATCAGGAAGACCGCCTGGGCGTTCGCGAGCGTGGGCAGGATCAGGCCCCAGTACGTGTCGACGCCGCCGATGCCGGCCATGAGGATGAACATCGGGATCAGGGTCACGTGGAACGGCACCATCACCATGGCCAGGAACGACCAGAACATGACCTCTTTGCCGGCGAACCGCTTCTTCGCGAAGGCGTATCCCGCCAGCGCCGAGAGGAACAGCACCGCGACCACCGACACCAGCGAGTAGATCAGCGTGTTGCCGAGCCAGCCGAGGATGTTCTGTCCCGAGAGCACCTGCTCGTACGAGGCGAACGAGATGTCCGTCCAGGGGACCAGTGAACCGGGCAGTTCGACGACCTGCCCGGGCTTCAGGCTCAGGACGACCATCGCATAGAAGGGGAAGAACGCCAGGATGGCCGCGAGGCTCAACCAGATCCACCGCACGACGATGCCGCCGCGGGACGGTTCGAGGGCACGATAGGAACGGCTGCGCGGGGGAGCAGGCCGCGATTCCGGCTCGCTCACGGGCTGCGTCAGAGGGGGCGTCATCGTCGTCATTTCTGCCTTCCGATCACCAGGCGCTGGATGAGGGCGACAGCCAGGGTCATCACGAACAGCGCGACGCCGATCGCGGCGGCGTAGCCGTAGTCGAAGTACTTGAAGCCCTGGTCGTAGAGCATGTACACGAGCGAGTAGCTGGCGTTCGCGGGACCGCCCTGGGTCATCACGTAGATGACGTCGAAGACCTGGAACGCCGCCGTCGTCTCGATGACGGCGAGGAAGAACACCGTGGGCTTCAGGTGCGGCAGGATGATCGACCGGAACCGCTGCCACGAGTTGGCGCCGTCCATGAGCGCGGCCTCTTCGAGCTCGCGCGGGATGTCCTGCATCGCCGCGATCATGATCATCATCCCGTAGCCGAAGCGCGACCAGACGCCGACGATGACGATGGCGGGGATGACCAGCACGGTGCTCCCGAGCCACGAGCCTCTCAGCCCCAGCGGCGTCATGAGCTGGGACCACGGGCCGTTGCCCGAGAAGATCCAGACGAAGATCGAGCCCGCCAGCACCAGCGACGTGATCACGGGCAGGAAGAAGATCGAGCGGAAGAACCGGGCGCCGCGGAAGGCGCGGCGCACGCCCAGCGCCAGGACGGTCGACAGGACGAGTGAGATCGGCACCGCGAAGACCGTGTAGACCACAGTGGTACCCAGCGCTCGCCAGAACAGGGGGTCGGCGATCATCCGCTGGAAGTTCGCGAGCCCCTTGAATGCGATCTCGCCGGAGATGTCGTAGTCGAAGAAGCTCAGCGCCACGCCCGCGATGCTGGGACCGAATCGGAACGCGATGAAGAGGAGGAATGCGGGAAGCACGAAGAGGAAGGCCACGCGCGCCTCGCGTCGCGCCAGCACCCGTGCGACCCTGCTCCTCGGAGGAGCGGTCGATGTCGCCGTCGTCATAGTCATTGCACCTCGGGTCATGGTGAGGGAGTGCGCGGCCGGCCGCGCACTCCCTCATCGTGCTACTTGTTCAGAAGGGGTGCCGCGGCATCGGCGGCGGACTTCAGGGCGTCGGCCGGGGTCTTCTGCCCGAGCAGCGATGCCTGGATCTCGGGGGCGAGCACGCCCATCAGTGCGCGCGAGCTGGTGTCGAGCTGGCCGACGGTCGTGTTGGGCACGTACTTCTCGACCTCGCCGAGCAGCGGGTCGTCCGCGTAGAGCGGCCCGGTGTCACTCAGCGCCGAGAAGAACCCGGATGCCAGGAGGTAGGGCTTGACCACGTCGGCACTCGTCGCGTACTCGGCGAACTCCGCCGCCGCGTCCTGCACCTTCGACGCCTTCAGCACCGACAGCGAGCCGACGGTGCCGTACGCGACCGATTCCTTCTCGGTCAGCGGCGGGAGCACCTTCACGTTCTCTGCGCCCCAGAACGGCTCGACCTCCGGCACGGCGTTGTTCCACGTGCAGCCGACCTTGCCCTGGGCGACGGCAGTCTGCTCGATCGGCACCGTGGTGGTGATCGCCTCGGGGTCGAGCGCGCCCTCCTCGGCGAGGGCGGTGATGAACGACAGTGCGTCCTCACCCTCGTCGCTGTCGAAGCCGACGTCGCCGTCCTTCGTGAAGACCTCGCCACCGGCCTGCCACAGGAGCGGGTAGTAGGTCATGTTGAGCGACATCTCGGGGGAGGCGGGGTAGTTGAGGACGTAGAGGCCCTTCTCGGTGAACTTCGGCGCGATCTCGCGCACGTCATCCCAGGTCTTCGGGTACTCGGTGACACCCGCCTGCTCGAAGACCGCCGCGTTGCAGAGCAGCGGGAGGGCGCTCGTGAGGATCGGCGCGCCGAGGATGTCGCCATCGATCGTGACCGACTTCTTCACGTTCGGGAGGAGCTCGTCCTGACGATCCTTGCTGAGCAGATCGTTCAGGGGCTGAATCGACTTCTGGTAGGCGGCGAGCTGGTCGGGGATCAGATAGACCAGGTCGGGTCCCTTGCCGGCCGCGATGGCGGTCTGCAGCGCCTCGTCGCGGTTGGCCCAGGGGAAGATCTCGTAGTCGACCGTGATGTCTTCGTGGTCCTTCTCGAAGGCTGCGATCGTGTCATCCCAGAACTGCTTGTGGGTCGCCTCATCCGGGATGACGGGGTAGAGCCACAGGGTGACCTTCTGCTCACCCGAGGGTTCGCCGCCGCCGGTCCCGGCGGAACAGCCCGCCAGGAGTGCGATAGCGGCGACGCCTGCGGCGAGGGCGGTGAACTTGCTGACGCGCATGGTGCTCCTTTGCTAGAACCGTGCAGGGGGTTGTCGGCCATTATGACACTCGAGTGTGATATTCCGTCAAGCCTCGATTGTGACGTTCTCGCAACGACTGGATTTCATCAAGCGTCATGCGCCAGCAGTGGTCTTCGTTATTTCGCGAATGCGCTGTGCTATTTTGTTGACACCCGACGGCGAGGACGACGAGAGGAGGGGCGATGACGATCACGGCGCAGACCTCGATCGCCGCCCGCGCTGCGCTGCAGCTTCGTGACGGCGGCGCAGCGACAGTGAACGAACTGGCCGTCACGCTGGGACTGTCCCGTACCTCCGTCGAGAACGCCGTCGCGGCTCTGGGTGAGGCCGGAGTGATCGTCGAGGCGCCGGCGGTGTTCGCGCGCGGTGCCGGGCGACCCGCCCGTCGGTACGCGTTCGATGCCGACGCGGGTGCCGTCGTCGGCGTCGACATCGGGGCCGCCAGTGTGCGGGTCGCGATCGCCGATCTGGCCGGCCGCGTGCTCGCCCACCAGACGTTCCCCGGAGTGTCCGAGGAACGTGACGGCGCTTCCAAGCTCGCCGCCGTGATCGCCGACCTTCGACGTGCGCTCTCCGAGGCGGATCTGCCGTTCTCGCGCGTACGCGCGATCGGCGTCGCGCTTCCCGGCATCGTCGACGACTCCGGCCGCGTCACCGCGTCGGTCGTCATCCCCGACTGGTCGGGCATCGACATCGGCTCGCACCTGCGGCAGGCGTTCGGCTGTCAGGTCGCGGTGGACAACGGGGTGCGGCTGGCCGCCGTCGCCGAGCACCACCTCGGCGTCGCCCAGCTGGTGGACGACGTGCTCTACCTGTCGGTCGGCAATCGCATCGCCATGGGACTCATCCTGGGCGGCGAGCCGCGGCGCGGCATCCACAACGCCGCCGGAGACATCGGCAGGCTCGCGTTCCGCGGGCTCGACACCGAGACCGGGCAGATCTCTTGGCGCGACGGTCGGACCGCTGCCGACGTGTTCAGGCTGGCACGGGCCGGCGACGCCGCAGCGGTGGCCGAGATCGATGCATTCGTCACCGAGCTCGCCCACGGCATCGCGACGCTCGTGCTGACCGTGGACCCGGCGATGATCGTGATCGGCGGCGGACTGTCGGCCGCGCATGGCCAGCTGCTCGACCCCCTGCGCGAACGGCTGCAGCGTTTCATCGGGCTGCCGTTCCAAGTGCCGATCGCGGAGGCACGCCTCGGCGGCGAGGCCGCCGCTCACGGCGCCCTGGTGCATGCCTTCAGCCGCCACTCCACTTCCGTGTACGGGATCGAGGGGCTTCCGATCCCCTCGGTGACCCCGCTCGCCCCCGATGGATCGACCGTCCGGATCGATCCGCTGCTTCTCGAGGAGACCATGTGACCATGTTGCGCGTCGGACTGATCGGTGCCGGCGGGATCTCACGCGTCCATGCGGACGCGTGGCGTGCGCTCGGCGCGGAAGGGTTCGTGACGTCCTTCCAGGGCGCCGAGGCGATCGCCGACGAGTACGGTTTCGAGGCGGTCCCCGACCTCGACGACCTGCTCGGGCTGGTCGACGTCGTCGACATCGTCACGCCCAGCAGCTCGCACGCCGAGCTGGCGCTCCGGGCGATCGCAGCGGGCCGGCACGTCGTCTGCGAGAAGCCCCTCGCGGCGACGGCAGACGAGGCGCAGCGCGTCGCCGACGCTGCCGCCGAGGCCGGCGTGCGCCTCTTTCCCGCGCACGTCGTGCGCTACTTCGGCGAATACGCGCGCATCAAGGACGCGATCGACGCGGGCCGTCTCGGAGACCTCGCCGTGCTGCGCTTCAGCCGGGCGGGGTCGGCGCCGCAGGCGCGGTGGTTCTTCCGGGAGAGCACCGGGGGCGGCGTGATCCGCGACCTCATGATCCACGACATCGACCAGGCGGTCTGGTTCGCCGGTCCGGTGGCCTCCGTCTACGCCGTGCAGAATCCGCCGACCGTCGACGACGTCGTGCCGTCGCCGGTGACCGCGCATGTCGTGCTCACCCACCGCAGCGGCGTCATCAGCCACCTGCACGCGAGCTGGGTCGCGCCGGGGATGCCGTTCCGCACGAGCGTGTCGGCATCGGGGTCCGCAGGCCGCATGGCGCACGACAGCGCCGACGACCGGGTGAGCCGCATGGACGCCGTGCTGGCCGACGAGGTCGCCGACTACCTCCCGCCGATGTCCCCGCTGGAGAGCCCCTACTACCTGGAGATCGCGGACTTCGTGGCGGCGCTCGTCTCAGGCGGTGAGGCGAGGGTGACTCCGGCCGACGGCGTCGAGGCGGTGGCGATCGCGGAAGCCGCCTATGCGTCGATCGCGGCGGGCACGCCGATCACCCTGAACGCGATGGAGGCCGTGCGATGACCGCTGCCCGTCCGCTCCGCGTCGCGGTGCTCTCGTTCGCCCACACGCACGCGCTCAGCTACGTGCAGGCGCTCTCGCAGATGCCGGGCATCGACCTGATCGCGACCGACCCCGACGGCGTGGCCGCCCCCGATGCCGCGCCCCGCGGCGCGGCCCTGGCCGACGAACTGGGCGTCGCCTACGTCGCAGACTACGACGAGGCCTTCGCATGGGGACCCGACGCCGTGGTGATCGCCGCCGAGAACGCGCGGCACCGCGCGCTCGTCGAGCGCGCGGCCGCGGCCGGCGTGCACGTGCTCTGCGAGAAGCCCCTGGCCACGACCGTCGAGGACGCCGTCGCGATGCGCGACGCGTGCGAACGTGCAGGCGTGATCCTGATGGTCGCGTATCCGGTGCGGTTCGCCCCGTCGTTCCGCGATGCGTTCGCCCAGCTGCGCAGCGGCCGTCTGGGCCGCGTGCTCAGCGTGACGGGGATCAACAACGGCAAGCTTCCGCAGGATCGCGCGTGGTTCACCGACCCCGCGCTCGCGGGCGGGGGAGCGCTCGTCGATCATGTCGTCCACTGCGCCGATCTGCTCGACGATCTGCTGGACGAGCGTCCGCGTGCGGTGCGTGCGGTGTCGAACGACCTGCTGTACGGCGACACCGGGCTGTCGGTCGAGACCGGCGGCCTCGTCACGCTGCAGTATCCCTCGGGCGTCATCGCCACCATCGACTGCTCATGGAGCTGGCCGGTGTCGTCGCCCACCTGGGGCGGACTGACGCTGCAGGTCGTCGCGGAGCGCGGGACTCTCACGGTGAGCCCGTTCGCGCAGGGCGTCGCCGGCCACGATGCGCACGGCGAGACGTGGGACCCGGTGGGCGCCGACCTCGATGCGCTGCTGCTGGCCGAGTTCGTCTCGGCGGTGCGCGACGGGCGACGCCCGCAGCCCGACGCCGGCGTCGGCGTCCGGACCGTCGAGATCGTGAAGGCCGCCCAGGCGTCGGCGGCACGCGGCGGCGATGTCGTGGTCCTGGACTGAGGACGAGGCGGACAGGACATGCACCACGTCACCGGGACCGATGGCTGGCGCTCACGAGCCCTCGCCGTCATGCCGGTCGGCTCGAGCACCAACTCGAAGGCGCCGACCATGCTGCCCGACGAGCCCGAGGTCATCGTCGGAGGCCGCGGCGGCCGCGTGTGGGACGACCGCGGCCGGGAGTTCATCGACTTCCGCTGCGCACTCGGCCCGGTCACCCTGGGTTACGCGGATCCGAGAGTGGATGCCGCGATCAGCGCACAGCTCGAGCACGGCATCCTGTTCGGCCACCCGCATCCCCTCGAGACCACCACGGCGGAGCTGTTCTGCTCGCTGGTGCCCGGGGCCGAAGCGGCTCGGTTCCTCAAGACCGGCGGTGAGGCGCTCGCCGCCGTGATCCGGATCGCGCGCGCTCACACCGGGCGCGACCGGGTGGTGCAGATCGGGTACAACGGCTGGCTCAACTCGCTCGCCGCGGGCGCACGGGTGCTGCCCGGCTCCACGACGACCTTCGTCCCCGGTGTGCCCCAGGCGCTCGCTCAACTGCACCATGCCGTCGACTGGGACGACCGAGACACGCTCGACGCACTGTTCGCGGACCACGGTTCCGAGGTCGCGGTGATCCTGGTGGCGGCCGACTACCCGTCGATCCCCGAGGCCGCGGACTTCTACCGCCATCTGCGAGAGCTGGCCGATCGCCACGGTGCGCTCCTCGCGTACGACGAGATGGTCACGGGGTTCCGGGTCGCCGTGGGCGGGATGGCGCAGTCGACCGGCGTGGTGCCCGACCTCGCGGTCTACGGCAAGGGCATCGCGAACGGGATGCCGCTGTCGGTCTACTGCGGACGCAGGGAGGTGCTGGCGGTGCTCGATCGCGGCGAGGTGGTCGTCACTTCGACCTACGGCGGGGAGACGCTGTCTCTCGCCGCCGCGACCGCGACGATGACGATCATGCGTGACGAGGACGTGCCGGGGCGCCTGCGCGACCTCGGCGCGTACCTGCAGGACGGCCTCAACGCGCTCTTCGTGCGCGCGGGACTCGCCATCCGGCTGGTGGGGCACCCCGCGTGCCCCCAGTTCGTCGGCGAGGGCGCCGTCATCGACCGGTTCCTGCGCGCATCGTTCGCCGAGGGGTTGTCGCTCTACCGAGTGGTGTACGTCAATGCCGCGCACACCGACGCCGACCTCGTCGACGCGCTCGACCGCGCCGGGCGCGCCTGCGAGGCGATCCGCGGATGACGGTGATCGACGTCCACACCCACCTCGACGCCGGCAGGTTCGATCGGCGCGTCTTCGATCTGGGCGACCGGCTGGGAGTGGAGCTTTTCCTGTGCACCGACATCGGCGCGTTCGTGGCGCATCCCGCCATCGACGAGGTGCGCGAGATGAACCGGACGCTCGCCGGTGAGCTGCGACGCCACCCCGACCGGCTGCGCGGCTACTGCTACGTCAACCCTCGCTACGGCACGGCCACGATGGATGACCTGCGCCGCAACGTCGAGGACCACGGCATGATCGGCATCAAGCTGTGGATCGCGACGCTCGCCGACGATCCGCTGTGCGATCCGATCCTCGAGTACGCCGCCCAGCACCGGCTGCTCGTGCTCGCCCACGCCTGGCGCAAGACGGTCGGACGCTTCCCGTACGAGTCCACCGCCGATCACGTCGCGCGCGCTGCGGCACGGCATCCCGAGGTGCGGTTCCTCATGGCCCATCTCGGCGGGCAGCCGGAGTCGGCGGTCGACACCGTGCGGCAGTACCCGAACATCGCGGTCGACACCTCGGGCACGATCATCGGGGCGGGCGAGGTCGCGCTGGCCGTCGACCGGCTGGGGGCGGAGCGGGTCGCGTTCGGCTCCGATCTGCATCATGTCGACCTGACGGAGACGGTCGGCAAGATCCTGGGCGCGGGCCTGGAGCCCGAGGCTGAGCGCCTCGTGTTCGGCGGGAACGTCGAACGCTGGCTCGAGGAGGTCGCGCGATGATCTCGCGCTCGCGTGCGCTCCTCGCCGGTTTCGGCGAGCTGGGCGCGATCGACACCAGCTGCCACCTGGGCCAGTGGCCCTACCGGCTGACCGCGGCGGCGGGGGCGGAAGACCTGCGTGCGTACGCGGCCCGTCACGGACTGCGGGCCCTGTGGGTGTCGCATCTGGCGACCCTCACCGGATTCGACACGCGCACCGGCAACGAGGCGCTCCGGGGCGCCTGCGGCGGCGATCCGCTGTTCCGCCTGTTCGCCGTGGTCGACCCCGGCGCGCCCACCTGGCGCCGCGAGCTCGCGTGGGCTGCGGATGCCGGGTTCGCCGGGGTGAGGCTCGCCCCGGGCGACCACGGTACGGCGCCGGCGGCGCTGAGGCCCGTGCTCGATGAGGCGGCGGGTCGCGGCCTCCCGGTGCAGATCATGTTCCGGCTGGACGACCCGCGTGTGAGGCATCCACGATCTCCCGCCCGAGACCTCGAGATCCATGAGCTCGCGGACGTGGTGCGCGACGCTCCCGAGCACCCGCTCGTGCTGAGCGGCCTCAACCGGCTGGAGCGGGTGGAGCTGGGCCGGCACCTCGGCGACGCCCTGCCCGCCCACGTGCTGCTGGATCTGTGGCACGTGAACGGCCCCACCTTCGTCGGCGACACCTGGGGCGAGGAGCCGGGGCGGTGGCTCTTCGGCAGCGGCTTCCCGGTCCAGACGCCCGAGGCGACGATGCTCCAGCTCGTGGCGGCACAGCTGGACGACCCCGCGCGGGCGCGCATCGCCTGGGGAAACGCCGCCGCGATCGTGCCATGACGGGATGCCGCCCCCGCAGCGTCCCCGCCCTCCTCGCCGGCGTCACCCCGGGTTAGCCTGAAGGCATGCACCGGATCTACTCGCTGCCCTTCGCCTCGGTGTACCCGCTGTACGTCACGAAGGTGGAGAAGAAGGGGCGCACGACGGAGGAGCTCGACGCGGTCATCGAGTGGCTGACGGGCTTCGACGACGCCGAGCTCGCGCGGCACATCGAGGAGCACACGACGCTCGAGGACTTCTTCGACGATGCCGACCTGAACCCCGATGCGTCGCTCATCACCGGCGTGATCTGCGGTATGCGGGTCGAGCAGATCGAGGATCCGCTGATGCAGAAGATCCGCTACATGGACAAGCTGGTCGACGAGCTCGCCCGCGGCAAGGCGATGGCGAAGATCCTCCGCAGCGCCTGACTCACCAGGTCGCCGCGACCGCCTCGATCTCGACGCCGTCGAGCCAGCGCCGCACGCGACCGTCGCCGGCGACGAGGATGCCGGCGGTCGGCCCGGCTCGGGGGATCCAGCCGAGGTCGTCGAACCCCGCGACGACGGCCGCGGTCGCCCACACGTCGGCGTGTGCGAGGCCTGCCGCGACGACGGTCGCGGACGCCACCCCGCCGACGGCGGGGTGACCGGATCGCGGGTCGACGAGGTGCGTGCCGCGCTCCGCCGTGCCCGAGGTCGCGACGGCACCGTCGCGCACCGGGACGGTCGCGAGCACGCGGGACCTGTCGGCGGGATCGACGACGGCGACGTTCCACGTCCAGTCCGCGCCGGGCGCGGTGAACAGCTGCAGGTCGCCGCCGGCGTTGATGCCCGCGGCGATCACACCGGGGCTGTCGGCGAGAGGTGCCAGGTGGCGGCGCGCGGCGCGCTCCACGGCCCAGCCCTTCACATACCCCGTCGGGTCGAACACCCCGGACCACCAGGCGGTGAAGAGGCCCCCGGTGTCGGACTCCGCCTGCGCGCATGCCTCCGCGACCTCTGCCACCCACGGTGAGGCATCCCTCATCGCCAGCTCGCCGCGTGCGATCCGCAGGATGTCGGAATCGTCCCGGTACGGCGAGAAGACGCGGTCGGCTTCGCGCAGCTCGTCGAAGCACGCCGCCGTCGCCCGCTCGAAGACCGCACGGTCCGGATCGCCCACCGCGTGGACGCTGACCGCCGTGCCCATGATCTGCGCGACCTCGACATGACGCCGCGGCGCCCTGGTCATGAGCTCGCCTGGTCGATCGCGCTCTGCAGCGACGTCAGGTACCCCCGGCTGGTGTACGTGGCACCCGACACCATGTCGATGTCGGCGGACTGCGCGTCCGTCGTCTCGGAGACCAGCGTCGGCAGCGCCCGTTCGTTGATCTGCCGGTCGCGCGGGTTCGTGGACGGGTACTCGGGCACCTGCACGTCGGTGATCGTGCCGCCCGACACCGTGATCTGCACCTGCACCGGGCCGAAGCGGGTGCTCGCCGCACTGCCGGTGTACGTGCCGTCGCGCAGCCCCGAGGAGGAGGTGGATGCCGCACCCGCCGCCGCACCGGCGGTGCCGGTCGTGCCGGTGCCGGTCGTGCCGGTGCCGGTGGTCGAGGAGCCGGTGGTCGAGGAGCCGGACGTCGTGGTGTCGGCCGCCACGGGCACGGTCGCCTCGACGTGCGAGGTGCGGTAGCTGAACAGCAGCACCAGGCCGCTGACCGTGGCCAGGACGGCGTAGAGGATCTTCTTCATCGCGGGCTCCTTATCGGGTCTCACACGGCGAACGACTCGGTGTGGATGCGGGCGGCTGCGGCGCCGGCGGCACGGAGGTCGCGGACGACGGCATCCATCCATGCCGGAGGTCCGCACACGAACACGTCGTACGCGTCGAGGTCGGGCGCGAGATGCCGGAACACGTCGGCGCCCCGCCAGGCGGCGTGCGACGCAGGGAGCCACGAAGGCCCGGACGCGGACCGCGGCCCGTCGAGGGGCACGTGGCGCACGCCTCGGGCGCTCACGAGCACGTCGATCGCGCGGCGGCGCAGTGCGGACTCGGGTGAGGAGTCGCGCGTGACGAGCGTCGCATCGCCGGGCGCGTACGGCTCGGATTCCAGCAGCGACACGAGAGGTGCGACGCCTGCTCCGGCGCCGATCAGCAGCAGCTTGCCGCCTCGGCGCTCGGCGCCGGTCATGCGGCCGTACGGCCCTTCGACGAGCACGCGCGTCCCGGGCCGAAGCGTGGCGAGCCGGGCGCTGCCGTCGCCCACGATGCGGGCCGACAGCTGCAGTTCGCCGCCGGGGCGCGCCGACAGCGAGAACGGGTGCCCGCGCGTCCAGCCCGGACCGTCGAGGAAGCGCCACACGAAGAACTGGCCGCCGTGTGCGGCGGGCGTCGACCGGCCGCCGCGCACGCGGACCGTCACGCCGTGCGAGCCGTCGTCCTCGACGGCCGCGACGCGCAGGTCGTGGCGCCACGAACGTGCCAGGGGCACGGCGATCCGGAACGCCAGGACCGCCGCGGCGGCGACCGCCCACAGCGTCCACCAGTAGGCGGCGGCCCACGGCGTCGCGGTGAAGTCGGCTCCCGCCCAGAGCTGGTGCGGCAGCGCGAGGCCGACCCCGACGTAGCCGTAGAGGTGCAGCAGGTGCCACGACTCGTACCGCATCCGGCGCCGCGCGCGACGGATCGAGGTCACGGTGACCCCGATGAGGAGGAACGTGCCGGCGGTCGCGAGCAGCATGCCGGGGTAGTCCCACACGAACTCCCACAGCTGCACGAACGGGTTGATCCCGGCGACCGCCGCGTAGCCGGTGACGAGCAGCGCGATGTGCGCCAGCATCAGCCAGAACGACCAGAAGCCCACGAGACGGTGCATCCGCGTGAGCGCGTCACGGCCGAAGCCGCGCTCGAAGAGGGGGACGCGGGCCATCAGGAGCACCTGGTACAGCAGCAGGTTCGCCGCCACGAGGCCGCACAGGCGCCCGGCGGCCGAGAACGCCTCCCCACCGCCCGCGAGGACCGCGTCCACCCCGCCGCCGCCCACCCACAGTGCGGCGACGAACAGGCTCGTGAGCCACACGACGACGATCGCACCCGCGTTCCATGCGGCCGTGCGCCGGCCGCCCGTCGGCAGGAACGGGCGGGCCGGCGAGGCCGGTGCGGGTGCGATCGTCGCCATGGCGGCTCCTTCGGGAGGTCAGTGCGGGTCAGGAGCCGTCGGTGCCCGCGCCGGAGCCGGAATCGGAATCCGAGTCGCCGCGCGGGTCGCCGCCTTGGTCGCGGTCGCCGCCGGGGCCGCCGTTCTGGAAGCCGCCGCCGGGGCCGCCCTGGCGGCCGGAGTCGTCGTCGCCGGGGAAGCCGGGCATGTCGCCGTTCTGGTTCCAGCCGGCGGGACCCGCGGGCACGCGTGTGCTCGCTGCGGCCCAACCGGCGCCGAAGCCGCCGCCGAGGAGCAGGACGGCGGCGACCGCGGCGCCGGTGATCTTGACCCACGTGCGCCGCAGGAACGGCGCCTTCGGGGAGGCGGGTGCTGCCGGCCCGGGAGCGACGGCGGCGGCGGCGTACGCCGGGTCGCTCGCGACGGGCGCGGCGACGCCGGGCGTCGGCGGCTGCGGAGGCAGGGGAGTGGTGGCCGCGGTGGGCGCCGTCGCTGCCGCGGGCTCCGCCGTGGGGGCCGGAGGCACGTTCGCGGCCGGAGTGCTGTCAGGGTTGCTGTCGGACATGACCACACCTTCCCGCGGCGGTTCCAAGACGACGCAAAGAGTCCGGCGATCTGGGCATCCTCATAGGTTCGGCGGATGAGACGCCCAGGCTCAGCGCGACGACGCGGGACGTCCGCCCTCAGGCAGGTCGAGCAGGAACGTCGTGCCCGCGGCCGACGTGGCCTCGATCCGCACGGACCCGCCGAACCGCGTCGCGATGTCGCTCACGAGCGCGAGCCCGAGCCCGAATCCGCGGCGCCCGTCGGCGTCGGGAGCGTCGTCCGAGCGTGAGAACCGCTCGAACAGCCGCGCCGGGTCGATCCCGGCGATCCCGGTGCCCTGGTCCGACACGCGGATCTCGACGCGGCGGCCCGCGACGCGCGCGCGCACCGCGATGACCGAGCCCGGCGGCGAGTAGCGCACCGCGTTGTCGAGCAGCGCGATGAGGGCGCGCGTCAGCGACGTGCCGTCGACCGCCGCTTCGAGCGAGGGGGATGCCTCGGCCACCAGCGATACGCCGCGTTCGGCGGCGCGGGGCTCGATGACGGCGATCGCGGCGCGTGCCGCATCGACGACGGGCGCCGTCGACGATGCGTCGCCGGCGCGGGCACCGGCGGACTCGGCGCTGACGAGGAGATCGGTGAGGACGGCATCCATCACCGCGGCGTCGTGCCGCAGCTGCCCGAGCACGGCGTCCACGTCGCCGCCGCGATCGGCGCGGTGCTGCGCGAGCTGGATGCGGGCGGTCAGGGTGGTGAGCGGCGTGCGCAGCTCGTGACTCGCGTCGGCGACGAACCGGCGCTGCACCTCGAGGGCGTCGGCCAGCGGCTGCGCCGCGCGCCGTGAGACGTACCAGGCGATCAAGCCGAGCGCGACGACCCCGAGCAGCCCCACGAGGATCGCCACGGGCACGACGTCGTCGACGTCGACGACCTGCGGCCCGGGGCCGCCGCCCTCACCGTCGAACCCGCGCGGCGGGCGATGCTCGGGGCGCGCCGTGGCCAGCATCACCGACACGATCACGGTCGTCACGATCGCGACCACCGCCGCGGAGGCGGCGCCCACCCACAGGCCCGTTCGCACGGCCGCCTGCTGCACGCGCCGGCGGTCGGCGGCGGTGGCGGCATCCACTCTTCTCATCGCGGCTCACCGGCGCGATAGCCGCGGGCGCGCACCGTCTCGATGATCTCGGGCGTGGACTTGCGGCGGATGTAATGCACGTAGGTGTCGACGGTCGTGGCGGAGCCGCCGGGGAAGACGCTCTCGAGGATCTCGTCGCGCGTGAAGACGTGCTCGGGGCTCGACGTCAGCAGCTCGAGCAGCTCCGTCTCGACCTGCGTGAGCGCGATGCGGCCGTCGGCCGGGGAGTACAGCGCCTGCGAGGCGGGGGTGAACACCCAGTCGCCGAGCTCGCGACGGTCGCCGGCGCCGCGTCCGCGCCGCAGCGCCCGCAGGCGAGCGCGCAGCTCGTCGACGTCGAACGGCTTCACGAGGTAGTCGTCGGCGCCCGCGTCCAGTCCGCTCACGCGGTCCTCGACGGTGCCGAGCGCCGTGAGCATGAGCGCCGGGGTCGCGATGCGTGCGGTCCGCACGGCGTCGACCAGCTCGACGCCCGACAGCCCCGGCAGCCGCCGGTCCACCACCATGACGTCGTACCGGCGGCCGAGCGCCAGGCGCAGGCCCTCCTCGCCGCTGGACGCGTGGTCGATGCGGTACTCGTCGCCGAGCAGTTCGACGACGATCCCGGCGATCTCGCTCTCATCCTCGACGTAGAGCAGCCGGGGAACGGCGGACGGGGACGACGAAGGGGACACGCCCTCAGTGTGGACGTGTCCCCTCCGAACGAAGCGGGTTGCTCCTATGGAGCGCCTATGAGACTTCTGTGTCAGTACCAGCCGGTCGACTGCGAGTGGCCCCACGCGCCGCACGGCGTGCCGTAGCGGCCCGAGATGTAGCCCAGGCCCCATGCGATCTGGGTTGCGGGGTTCGTCGCCCAGTCGGCGCCGGCCGAGGCCATCTTGCTGCCGGGGAGCGCCTGCGGGATGCCGTATGCGCCGCTCGCGTTGCCGGCGTTGTAGCGCCAGCCCGACTCGCGGTTCCACAGCGACACGAGGCACGCGAACTGGTCGTCGCCCCAGCCGTAGCCGGCGATCATCGCACGGGCGGTCGCCTGCGCCTCACCGGCGCTGGTGCCGCTCGCCGCGTACGAGGGCGCGGGGGCGGCCGACGAGCCGCCCGACTTCTTCGGGGTGGCGGCGGCGGCCTGCGCGGCCTTCGCGGCGGCCGCGGCGGCGGCCTCGGCCTCGGCGCGGGCCTTCGCCTCCGCCTCCTGCTGCGCCTTCAGCGCGACCGCGGCGTCGAGCTTGCCGCGCAGACCGGCGGCCTGCTCGCTCACGGACGCGGTGAGGGTGGTCACGCTCGCGGTGAAGTCGCCGGCGTACAGCGCCGGGAGGGTCTGCGCACGCTGCAGCTGCTCGACCGCGGTCTGCAGCTCGGTGGTGTCGACCGTGGTGTCGGGCGTACCGACGTCGAGGCCCGACGCGGCGATGTCGGACGTGACGGTCGAGGCGGCGGTCATGGCGGCCGTGGCGGCGGTGACGGCGTCGTCGGCGCTGGCGGGGGCGTCCGCGCCCGCGATGTCGGCGGTGATCGGCGTGGAGTACGAGGCCAGGGCGAAGTCCGGCTGCGAACCGGAGGCCGACGCCAGCGACGCGGGGGCCGCGGTGGTGAACCCGGCGGTGGCGACGAGGCCCAGTGCGAGGGTCGCGACGATCAGCACGGGGCGGCGCCGAAGGCGGCGTTCGGCACGGCGGAGCGTGCGGCGGGCGGGCAGGAAGGTCGTATGGGTGCGCATGAAAAACCGGGTTCCGTATCAGCGATGTGCGCCATCGGGAGGCGCGTCGTGACCGTTCGGGCGGACACAAGTCCCCGAGTCTTCCGAGCCTTTCTGGACGGTTCCGGTGCGTTACCTGAACGTTACATGTGAGCGGTTCTTCCGAAAAGGCCAGATCAAGAGGCCAGGTATCGACATGCGGGAAGCCTGGGAACCCCCTCCGAACTACGATCGAAACACCGTCCGCACCCGACTGAGGAGGCCACACCGTGCCTTTGACCGCCCCCGCCGCAGCCGCATCCGCCGCCGCCCACGCCGACGATCTCGCCGCCTTCGTCGCGGCTTCGCCGTCGAGCTTCCACGCCGCGTCGGAGGTGGCCCGCCGCCTCGAAGAGGCGGGGTTCACGCGGCTCGAGGAGGAGGAAGGCTGGCCGGCTCCCGCCGGCGGCAGGTTCGTCGTGGTGCGCGACGGTGCGGCGATCGCGTGGGTCGTGCCGGCAGGTGCGAAGGCATCGACGCCGGTGCGGATCTTCGGTGCGCACAGCGACTCGCCCGGCTTCAAGCTCAAGCCCAAGCCGACGACCGGCCGGCTGGGCTGGCTGCAGGCAGGCGTCGAAGTCTACGGCGGTCCGCTGCTGAACTCGTGGCTCGATCGCGAGCTGCGCCTGGCGGGGCGCCTGGTGCTCGACGACGGCACCACGGCTCTGACCGCGACGGGCCCGCTGCTGCGGCTGCCACAGCTGGCGATCCACCTCGACCGCGAGGTGAACGACCGTCTCGCTCTCGACAAGCAGTCGCAGACGCAGCCGGTGTGGGGCCTCGGCGACGCCGACTCGGCAGACCTGCTCGCCGTGCTCGCGCGCGAGGCCGGCATCGATGCGGCGCGCATCCGCGGGTACGACATCGTCACCGCCGACGCCGCTCCCGGGGCGCGGTTCGGCCTCGACGACGTGTTCTTCGCCTCGGGCCGCCTCGACGACCTCGCCTCCGTGCACGCCGGTGTGGCCGCGCTGGAGCGGTCCGCTGACGGCCACGATGCCGCGCACATCGCGATGCTGGCGGTGTTCGACCACGAAGAGGTCGGCTCGGGCACCCGCTCGGGCGCCGCCGGACCGTTCCTCTCGGACGTGCTCGAGCGGCTCTGGCTGTCGCTCGGCGCAGACCGCGAGCAGCAGCTGCGCGCCCTGGCCGCATCGTGGTGCGTGTCCAGCGACGTCGGGCACTCGGTGCACCCCAACTACGCCGACAAGCACGACCCCGTCGTACAGCCGGTGCTCGGCTCGGGGCCGATCCTCAAGATCAATGCGAACCAGCGCTACGCGACCGACGCGCCCGGCGCGGCCGCGTGGAACGGCTGGTGCGCCGCCGCCGGCGTCACGAGCCAGGAGTTCGTCTCGAACAACGCGGTGCCGTGCGGGTCGACGATCGGTCCGATCACGGCGACGCGTCTGGGCATCCGCACCGTGGACGTCGGCATCCCGATCCTCTCGATGCACTCGGCGCGCGAGCTCGCCGGCGTGAGCGACCTGTGGGACCTCACCCGCGTCGCCGAGACGTTCTTCCGCGGCTGAGACCGGTCGCGCCGCATCACTCGCGCGGTTCGGGGCGGTCCAGCGCGAGGAACTGGTGCGTGAACGCGATCGCGGCGCCGCCCTCGCCGACCCCCGCGACGACGCGCTTCACCGAGCCCGACCGCACGTCGCCGATCGCGAACACGCCGGGCACGCTCGTCTCGAGCGCGAACGGGCGCCGGCCGTCCGGCCACACGCCCGAGGCTTCGGCGTCCGCTCCGGTGAGGATGAATCCGCGCGCGTCACGCGCGATCTCGGGCGGGAGCCATCCTGTCTCGGCGTCGGCGCCGATCATCACGAAGAGCACGTCGACGTCGCGGCGCTCGACGGCTCCGGTGCGCCGGTCGACGATGTCGGCTGCACGGAGGCCGTCGCCTCCGTGCAGCGCGACGACCTCGCTGCGGGTGTCGACGCGGATGGCGGGGATCGCCGCGATCTGGTCGATGAGGTAGCGCGACATGCTGGCGTCGAGCGACTCGCCGCGCACGAGCATCGTGACCGAGCGCGCGTGACGGCTGAAGAAGAGCGCCGCCTGTCCGGCCGAGTTGCCGGCGCCGACGATGCAGACCTCGGCGCCCTGCGCCACGGCCGAGTCGCTGCGGGCGGCGCCGTAGTAGACCCCGCTCCCCAGGAACCGGTCGACGCCGTCCACGGGAAGCGTGCGCCACACGACTCCGGTGGCCAGCACGACGACATCGGCGCGCACGACGTCGCCGCCGTCGAGCGTGAGCTCACGTGTCGCCGGGTCCAGCCCCTCCACTGTGCGAGTCACCACGACCTCCGCCCCGAGCCGCTTCGCCTGCTTGAAAGCGCGGCTGGCGAGGTCGTCGCCGGAGATGCCGAACGGGAACCCGGTGTAGTTCTCGATCCGGGTGGACGTGCCCGCCTGGCCTCCCGGTGCGAAGGTCTCGATGACCAGGGTCCGCAGACCCTCGGCTGCGGCGTTGACGGCAGCGGTGAGCCCGGCGGGGCCGGCGCCGAGGATCACGACGTCGTAGTGGTCGTCCGCCGGCACGACGTCGAGGTGCACCGCCTCGGCGATCTGCCGCATCGTCGGGTTCTCCAGCCGGGCGCCGTCGGAGAATTCGAGCACCGGGTACTGCGCGTCGTCGAGGGCGACGTCGGCGTCGAGGGGCACGCGGTCGAAATCGATCTGGTTGCGCGTGAGGAACCCGATCACCCGGTGCGCGCGGGCGCTTCGGCGCGGATGGATCAGGCGCACGTCGTTCTCGTGCTGCTCGGCGGCCATCGTCTGCAGCGAGTCCAGATACCGTCGCGCCAGGGCGGCGACCCGATCGGGCACCGACGGGGCCAGTGCCGCGAGCGAGTAGTACACCGCCGGTGCGAGCTTGAGCACCCGGGTGGGCTCGCCGGCGCGGCCGCTCGCCGGGAACGGCGTGCTGAGCGTCATCGGCACTTCGCCGAAGAACTGACCGGGCCTGCGTGTGCCGATCACGCGCTCGTCGCCGCCGACCACCTTGGTGATCTCGGCGCGTCCCTCCACGACGATGAACAGCGACCGGTCGTCGCCCTCGTGCGCGAAGTACTCACCCGGCACGAGCCGGATGTCCTCGACGGCACCGGCCAGGTACGCGAGGGCCGCGTCGGGCACTGCGGCGAAGACGTGGAGCGTGCGAAGCTCGTCGACGGTGATCATGCGGCTCCCCAGCAGCGCAGGCACACAGGGCGCCGGGCGCCCGGCGGCGCAGCGCGCCACGGGCCGAAGGTAGCGGCCGCGCGTGCCGCCGGTCAACAGATGATGCGGGGTCGGCATCCCGACGCCGCGCCGCGACCGCCGCGGCGTCGGCGGTGGGGCGTAGCCTGAACGGATGCCACAGCCGACCACGCCGCACGCCGGACCCGCGCGCGGCCGGGACGCGCTCGGTGCGCGTGCCGCCCTCGCGGCGCTGGCCGACGGCTCGGCGACCGGGTCGGGGCCGCTGCTGGATCTGCCGTCGCCGGACGATGCACGCCCGGCCGCCGTGCTCGTGCTGTTCGGGGTGCTCGATGCCCTCCCCAGCGACCACGACGCGCAGGCTCGGGCGGTGTCGCGCGACCTCGACGTACTGCTCCTCTCGCGGGCGACGACGCTGCGCGCGCACCCGGGCCAGGTGGCGTTCCCGGGCGGACGCATCGATCCGGGCGATGACGGACCCGTCGGCGCGGCGCTGCGCGAGGCTCGCGAGGAGACGGGGCTCGATCCGGCAGGCGTCGACGTGCTGGGCGAGCTGGCCGACATCCCGCTCGCGTTCTCGCAGCACCTGGTGACCCCGGTGCTGGCATGGTGGCGGCATCCCTCACCCGTCCGGGTGGTCGACGAAGCCGAGTCGGCCGACGTGTTCCGCGCGCCCGTGGCAGACCTGCTCGACCCCGCCAACCGGGGCGTCACGGTGATCCGCCGCGATGGCCAGGAGTGGCGGGGTCCGGGATTCCTCGTGCGTCACGCGACCGGCGAGCACCTCGTGTGGGGGTTCACGGGAATGGTGCTCGACGCCCTCTTCGATCGCCTCGGCTGGAGCGAGCCGTGGGACGACGAGCGCGAGCTGCCGCTCGTCCTGCCCGCCTGACGACCGCTCAGCGGTAGCGGTAGTGCTCCGCGCTGCTGTTCACCCAGGTGACGAAGCGGCGTGCCTCGGTGTCGTGCGCGGGAGGGAACGGCGCCACCCACACTTGGGATCCCGCGATCACGAGGTGTGCCGTGGACCTGTCGACCGTGCGGTTGAGGCTCCGAGGGGTAATCGGACCGGCGCGACCGAACATGCGACGCTCGACCGCGGCCTTCGTGAACTCGGGGCGCCGCAGCAGCGCATCGCCCGAGTCGGCGGATGCCGCGACCTCGCTCACCGGCTGACTCAGGTCTCCGAAGTGGATCCAGCGTCCGTCGACGACGATGCCCGCGAACTCCTGCTGCTGACCGCTGTACCGCACCTCACGCGTCCACTGCCGGCCGTCCCACCGACGGGTGCGGCCGCGCCCGTCGTCGTACCAGCCGGCCTGTGCCGGGCCGCTGCCGGTGGGACCGGCATCCGTCCGCAGCTCGATGTCGGCCTCGCGCAGATCTATGTACTGGTCGGTCCAGTGCGTGCCGTCCCACCAGCGCTGCTTGCCGGTGCCGTCGTCATACCACCCGGGTGCGGGCTGCGTCGCCATGGTCCGAGGGTAGTTCGTGACGCGGATCGCCGGTATCGGCCCCACCCTGTCGCGGCCACGGCAGACTGGGGCCATGCCTTCGATCGACGAACTCGTCCCCGCCGACCGCCGCCACCTGCTGGAGCTGCCCGTGTACGGGCACCTCGGCACGATCCGGCCCAACGACACCGCGCAGGTGAATCCGATGTGGTTCGAGGTCGACGGCGACCAGGTCCGCTTCACGCACACCAACTACCGCCAGAAGTACCGCAACCTGCAGCACAACCCCTCGATGGCGCTGTCGATCATCGACCCGGAGCAACCCTTCCACTACGTGGAGGTCGCGGGCCGTCTGGTCGACGTGATCCCCGACCCCGAGGGCGAGTTCTACGTGCGCCTGCAGAACCGCTACGGCAACCCCAGCACGACGCCTCCGCGCGACAAGGCCGACCGCGTGATCCTCGTGATGTCGGTGGAGCGGGCGACGGCGCAGTAGCGGCACCGCGCACGAACGACAGGAGGGGAGGGATGCCGCGGCTCGCGGCATCCCTCCCCTTCCGCGTGTCAGGGGTGGGTGTGTCAGGCGTCGACGCGCGCGGCGGCGACGGCGGCGCGCAGGCCGTCGGCGACGGGCGTGGTCGGACGCCCGATGAGGCGCGCCAGCGTCGGGTCGGCGTCGGCGAGCACGCCGCGGGCGATGCCGTCCTCCATCTCGGCGACGAACCCGACGGTGCCCTCGTCGAGTCCCGCCTCGGCCAGCGCGGCCTCGAACTGCTCGCGCGACACCGGCACGTAGGCGACATCGCGGCCGAGGGCCTCGGCGGCGGCCGCGGCGAGGTCGGCGTACGACACCGCGGTGTCGCCCGACAGCTCGTACGTGCTGCCGAGGTGGCCGTCTTCGAGGAGCACGACCGCAGCCGCCTCGGCGTAGTCCGCACGTGAGGCGGCGGCGACGAGGCCGTCGGCCACCGAGGCGGCGATCACGCCGGTCTCGGCGGCGCGCAGGGCGTCGGGGGTGTAGTTCTCGGTGTACCAGTTGTTGCGCAGCACCACGGCGGGCACGTCGCTCGCGGCGAGGTACTCCTCGGTCGCCTTGTGCTCGGGGGCGAGCACGAAGTCGATGGCGTCGGCGTGCGCGAGGCTCGTGTAGACGAGCTTCGCGACGCCTGCAGCCGCAGCCGCGTCGATCACGTTCTTGTGGCCCTCGTACCGCTTGCCGGGCTCCGAGCCCGAGATGAGCAGGACCGCGTCGACGCCGTCGAGGGCGGCGGAGACGGTCTCGGGCACGGTGTAGTCGAGTGCGACGACGCGGATGCCGCGGTCCTCGAGGTCGGCGACCTTGGAGGTGGTGCGGGCTCCGGCGACGATGTCGCCCGGTGCGACGCCGCGGTCCAGGAGCGCGTCGATGACGAGGTGGCCGAGCTGTCCGCCGGCGGCGGTGACGAGGATGGTCATGGGAGTCCTTTCGGTGGGGAGCCACGCGTCGCGCGCTCACCGACGGCAACGTCGCGCGCGAACCGGAACATTCCGAACCGTAGGTACCCACTTTGAGGTAAGGTACCCACGTGGTGGTGAGTTTTGCGGAAATCCGGGCTGAAGTTCCCGGAGCCTTCGACGAGGCATGTCCGACGCGCGTCGTGCTCGACCACGTCATGAGCAAGTGGGGCGTGCTGGTGCTGATGGCGCTCACCGAGGGCACGAGCCGCTGGGGAGAGCTGCGCCGCCGCGTCGACGGCATCAGCGAGAAGATGCTCGCCTCGACGCTGCGGACCCTGGAGAAGGACGGCTTCGTCGCGCGGACCTCATACCCCGAGGTGCCGCCTCGCGTCGAGTACTCCCTGACGGCGCTCGGCGACGATCTGATGGAGCGGATGATGCCGCTCATGGCGTGGATCGGCGTCCACGCGCGCGACATCGTGGACCGCTGATGCCCGAGCCCGACCGCGTACCCGGCCCGCCGCGCGCCGCGCAGCGGGCGTTCGCGCCGGTCGCGAACGCCCTCGCCGGCCGCCGGTGGTTCCCGCTGTGGGCCGTGGTGCACCACCGCGGGCGCCGCAGCGGCACCGCCTACGCGACGCCGATCGCCGTCGTGCCGACGACCGATCGCGCGACGATCCTCATCGGGCTGCCCTGGGGTGCGCACACGAACTGGGCGCGCAACGTCGTCGCCGCCGGAGGCGCTGTGCTCACGTGGCGGGGCGACGAGGTCGCCACGACCGCGCCGCGCATCGTGGAGGGAGCCGAGGCTGCTGCCCTGGCCAAGCCGTTCTTCCGCTTCGTCGTGCGCCGGATGCCGGCGGCCCTCGTGCTCCGTCGCAGCTGACGCGGCTCACCGAGTAGGGTGGGGCGCATGGGAATGATCAAGAGCGCGCCGATGATGGCGTGCCCGTTCTTCGTCCGCGACCGCCGCGCCTGACGGCGCCCTCGCGACACGCGGAAGCGCGCCGTCATCCGGAAGCCCACGCATCCGGTCACGCGCCCCTCTCGGCCCCTCGGTGGCCGATCGATGCAGGCGTGCCTGCCGGGTGCTCCACCTTCTTCTCCGGAGCGCTCCCATGCGACACCGTTCTGCCCACGGCGGCCGACACGAACTCGGCCAGAACTTCCTCATCCACCGCCCGACGATCCAGGGGATCGTCGACCTCGTCGCCAACACGCGCGGCCCCATCCTGGAGATCGGGGCCGGCGACGGCGCGCTGACCGCGCCGCTCGCCCGGCTCGGTCGCGATCTCGTCGCCATCGACCTCGACGAGCACCGCGTCCGGGCGCTGCGGCGACGGCTGCCGCACGTCGGCATCGAGCACGCCGACGCCCTGCGGCATCCGCTCGACAGCCCCGTCGTGGTCGGCAACGTGCCGTACCACGTGACCACGCCGATCCTGCGGCGGCTGCTGGCCCGTGGATGCTGGCAGCACGCGATCCTCCTCACCCAGTGGGAGGTCGCGCGCAAGCGCGCCGGCGTCGGCGGCGGTACCCTGATGACCGCGCAGGCGGCGCCATGGTTCGCGTTCACGCTGCACGGCCGCGTGCCGGCACGGCATTTCGCGCCGATGCCGAGCGTCGACGGCGGAGTGCTGCGCATCGACCGCCGGCCGACGCCGCTGGTCGATCCGCGCGACCGCGGCCGCTATGAGCGGTTCGTGCAGGCGATGTTCACGGCGCGGGGGAGCGGTCTGCCCGCGCTGCTGCAGCACAGCCAGGGCATGACGAAGGGCCAGGCACGCAGTCTCGTGGCCCGCGTCGGCATCGCGCCCGACCGGCTGCCGCGGGATCTGCGCCCCGAGCAGTGGGCGGCCCTGTGGCACGAGGCAGCGGCCGGGCCGCGCCGCGGCGCCTGACGCCGGTGGCGCGGCGGCGGCCGCCGCTGGGAGGATGGCGTGCCGGCATCCACGTTCCACGCGCGGCGGAGAGGGACTGCGATGGCGACCCTGCTGTTCTGCCCGGTGACGTTCAACCTCGCCGAGGTGACGCGCATGATCGAAGTGGCGAAGGCGGCGATGCCTCGCCACCACGCGGTGTTCCTGGGGTACGAGGACGACTTCGCGGGGCTCATCGTCGAGGCGGGCTTCGAGTACCGCGCGTGCGAGCCGGCGATGAGCGCCGCCGAGCGCGAGCAGGCGTTGAAGTTCGACCAGGGCAAGACGGTCCGGAGCCCCTTCACGGACGCCCTGGTGTCGGCGCGCGTCGACGTGGAGCGGAAGCTCATCCGCGAGACCGGCGCCGAGGCGGTCGTCATCGGCACCAACACGACATCGATGATCTCGGCCCGCGCCGAGGGGGTGCCGCTGTTCTACGCGGTGCCGTTCGCGCTCACACGTCCGCAGGTGGAGCAGACCGCGCGGCTGGGGCTGGTGCGCGGCACCGGCCGCCTGGCGCACGCGGCCGATCGTGTGGCGACCGCGCTGCTGAGGTGGGCGTACAACCATGCGTCGCTCGCACCGCGGGCGTTCGGGCGGGTCGCGAAGGCGAACGGCGTCCCGCCGCTGAAGACGGTCGTGTCGCTGCTGGAGGCCGACCACAATCTGCTGACCGTGATGCCGTGGGAGCTGGAGGGCTACGAGCTGCCGGGCTCCTATGAGCGCGTCGGGCCGATCTTCGCCCACCTCGACACCCCGCTGCCGCCGATCGTGACCGCGCTCGCCGCCGACGACACCCCGCTCGTGTACCTGGGGCTGGGATCGTCGGCGAGCCGCGAGCTCGTGCTCGCCGCGGCCGCGCAGCTCGCCACGCTGCCGGTGAACGTCGTCGCGCCGGTACGGCACTACCTGCGCGACGACGACGTGCTGGCGCCCAACGTCCACGTCACCGACCTGCTGCCGGCCCATCGGCTCGGCGGGCTGGTGGACGCCGCGGTCCTGCACGGCGGACAGGGCACCGTGCAGACGGCCTGCGCCGCCGGCATCCCGTTCGTGGGAATGGGGCTGCAGCCCGAGCAGGTGTGGAACGTCGATCAGTGCGTCGCCCAGGGCAACGCGCTCGCGTTGTCGCCGAAGCAGGCCGGGACCCCCGCGCTCGCCGACGCCGTGCGGCGCCTGCTGTCGGACGACGGCCTGCGCGCCGCAGCCGATCGCGTCCGCGACGCCTATGCCGTCGAGGACGGCGCCGCCGCATCGGTCGCCGCGATCGAGGCGACGCTGGCCGCCCGGACGTGAGCGTTCGTCGGGTGCCCGGGTCGTGCGGGGGCTGTCGCGCGGTCGGATGCCGGCGATAGCGTGGGGCCGGAACCCCGAGGACCCCGCACGGAGGTGCGCATGTCATCCGTCGTCGCCACGATGTCGATCTCGCTCGACGGGATCGGCTCCGGCCATCATCAGACCGAGGAGCGCCCGTTCGGCGATGTGCCCGAAGGGGCGCTGCACCGGTGGATGTTCGAGACGCCCGAAGAGAACCACGCCGAGATCGACGCGATCGTCGCCGCCGGGGCGTTCATCATGGGACGCAACATGTTCGGGCCGGTGCGCGGCGAATGGGACCGTGACTGGCGCGGCTGGTGGGGGCCCAACCCCCCATACCACCGGCCGGTGTTCGTGCTCACCCACTTCGCGCACGAGCCGCTCGTGATGGAGGGCGGCACGACGTTCCACTTCGTCACGGACGGCATCCACGCGGCGCTCGAGCGCGCCCGGGACGCGGCCGGCGACCTGCCGGTGCACATCGCGGGCGGTCCGACGACCACCAACGCGTACCTCGCCGAGGGCCTGGTCGACGAGCTGGCGCTGCAGATCTCGCCGAGCATCCTCGGCGACGGGCTGCGGCTCTTCGACGGCGTCGGGCCGCTGCGACTGCAGCAGATCTCGGGGCGCTCGGCTTCGCTCGTCACGCACGTTCGGTACCGTGTGCTGCCGGCGGACGACGCGACCGCCCCCGCATCGTGACGCCGCACGAGCTCACCCGCGACCAGGCGCGCCGGCTCGTCGTGCGCGCGCAGCTGCTCGATGCCGACCGCCCCGGAGACGTCGTCGAGGTCGCCGAGCAGCTGACGTACATCAAGATCGACCCCACGGCGACCATCGCGCCGTGCGAGCAGACCGTGCCGTGGTCGCGGATCGGCTGGTCGTACGAGCCCGGCCAGCTGCGCAAGGCCGCGGAGCAGGACCGGCTGCTGTTCGAATTCGACGGCACCTTCCGCCCCATCAGCCTGCTGCCGCTCATGCTCCCGAGCATGAGGAAGTGGCCGCAGCGCGAGAGCAGCCGGCAATGGCTCGAGGCGAACGCCGTCTTCCGCGGTCAGGTGCTCGAGCGCCTGCGCGGCGAGGGCCCGCTGCTGGCCGCCGACATCCCCGACACGGCACAGGTCAGTCGTGCCCCCGACGGCTGGTCGGGTGCCAATCAGGTGCCGCACATGCTCGACTTCCTGCTGAGGCAGGGCGAGGTGGCCGTGGTCGGCAGGGAAGGGCGTCACCGGCGCTGGGACCTCGCCGAGCGGGTCTACCCGCGCGACCTTCCCGAGTTCAGTGACGACGAGGCCGCACGGCTGCTCGCCGAGCGGCGACTGCAGGCGGGCGGTGTCGCACGCGCCCACTGGTACTGGTCGGGCGTCGCGAAGGACACCGGCGAACCCGCGCTCGTCGACGGCGCGAAGTACCGGGTCGACCCCGAGGCCCTGGCCGCGCTCGACGACGACACCGACGGTCGGGTCGCCATCCTCAACCCGTACGACAGCCTGCTGTTCGACCGCCGCCGATTGGAGGAGGTGTTCGAGTTCACCTACGTGCTCGAACAGTTCAAGCCCAAGCCGCAGCGCGTCTACGGGTACTTCGCCCACCCGATCCTGCTGGGCGATCGCTTCGTCGGGATGCTCGACGCCGAGGTCGACCGTGCGCAGGACGTGCTGCGGGTGAACGCGATCCACGAGTTCCTGCCGTTCGAGCCCGAGGAGATGGAGATGGTGCGCGCCGAGATCGCCGAGCTCGCCGAGTGGCTCGGCGTGGGGGTCACCGGCCTCGGCTGAGCCGGCGCACGTGGGAGCCTCGGCGCTGCGGCCGTTACGCTCGACGCGTGAACCCCCGCAGCCTCTCCGCCGACGCCGTCCTCCGTGCTGCCCGTCCGGGCGACGAGCCCGGCATCCTCGCCTGCATCCAGGCGCTCGCCGACTACGAGCGCGAGCCGGACGCCGTCGAGAACACGGTGGAGGCGCTGCGGGCGACGCTGTTCGGCGACGCCCCGCAGGCGTTCGTGCACGTCGTCGAGCACGCCGGCGAGGTCGTCGGCATCGCCTTCTGGTTCGTCACGTACTCGACGTGGACGGGGCGCCACGGCATCTGGCTCGAAGACCTCGTCGTGCTGCCGGGGCATCGCGCCGCCGGGTACGGCAAGGCGCTCATCGCCTCGCTGGCCGCCGTGTGCCAGGAGCGGGGCTACTCGCGGCTGGAATGGACGGTGCTCGACTGGAATGAGCCCGCCATCGGCTTCTACCGCGCCATCGGCGCCACCCCGATGGACGAATGGACCACGCAGCGCCTGACGGGCGACGCGCTCGCCGCCCTCGGTGCGACGCTCGACTGACGCGTGCGCCGGGCCGTCAGGGCAGACGGTTCGAGACGGTCAGCAGCACGACGGAGTCGTCGAGCGCCGCGAGGCTGTGCCGGCTCGGCGGCACCGTGAGGTGGTCTCCCGACACGCCCTCCCAAGACTCGTCGCCCGCGATCAGCCGCACGCGCCCGCGCAGCACCTGCAGCGTGGCCTCGTGCGGGCTCTCGTGCTCGGCCAGCTCATGACCCGCGCGCAGCGCGATGACCGTCTCCCGCAGGGCGTGCTCATGCCCGCCGCGGATCGTGCGGGCGGCCCGGCCGCTGGACGCCTCGCGCGCCGTCGCGGTCAGCTCGTCGATCAGGTCGGCCAGGTCCGTGCTGTCCATCGGCATCGCCTTCGTTCGCCCATCGCCCCGGCTCGCATCGTCGCGGCGGATGGCCCGGAGTCTACCGGCGAGGGCCGCCGCGAAGACAGAGCGGACCGGCATCCCGGGAATCCTCGCGCTCTCCTCACGGTTGCGAGCATCATTGCACCGAAGGGAGCCGCCTCATGAACGGACTAGAGGTCACCGTCCTCGTCGGGATCACGGTGCTTACGGGCGCCATCCTCGCGCCGAAGCTGCGCGTCGCGGTGCCGCTGCTGCTGCTCGTCGCCGGGCTCGCGCTCGGCTTCATCCCCGAGGTGCGCGAGATCGTGCTGCCGCCCGAGACGGTGCTGCTGCTGTTCCTGCCGGTGCTGCTGTTCTGGGAGAGCCTGACGACGTCGCTGCGGTCGATCCGGCGGGACTTCCGCGGCATCGTGCTGTCCAGCACGCTGCTCGTGGTGGCCACGGCGTTCGCCGTCGCCGGCATCGCGTATGCGCTCGGGCTGCCGTGGAACGCCGCGCTGATCCTGGGTGCCGCCGTCGCCCCGACCGACGCCACCGCCGTCTCCGCCCTCGGCCGCATGCTGCCCCGTCGCAACTTCATGAACCTGAAGGCCGAGAGCCTCACGAACGACGGCACGGCGCTCGTGCTGTACGCGGTCGCCGTGGGGGTCGCGGTGGGCGGGCAGTACACGCCGCTCGACATCACGTGGCTCGTGCTCGTGTCGTACATCGGCGGCGCGGTCGCCGGCCTCGTCGTAGCCGGGGCCGCCTATCTCGTGATGCGACGCGTGCGCAACACGCTGAACCTCAACATCGCGCTGCTGCTGGTGCCCTTCACGGCGTTCCTGCTGGCCGAGCTCATCCACGCGTCGGGCGTGCTGGCCGTCGTGGTGGCGGGGCTCATCGTCGCGTACATCATGCCGCGCATCAGCACGGCATCGTCGCGGAGGCAGGCGCAGTGGACGTGGCCGCTCGGGTCCTTCCTGCTGAACGGGTCGCTGTTCGTCATCATCGGGTTCGAGGTGCAGGCGGTGGCCCACGAGATCCCAGGCCGGGAGATCGGCTGGCTGGTGCTCGTCACCGTCGCGGTGTGGCTGGGGCTCCTCGTGACCCGCTTCGTCGTGCAGACCGCGTCGGTGATGGTGATCCGGATGCTGGACCGCAGACCCTCGCAGCGGCTCAGGCGCACCACGTGGCGCTCGCGCATGGTGAGCGCGGTGGCCGGCTTCCGCGGCGCCGTGTCGCTCGCCATCGCCCTGTCGGTGCCGCTGACGACGTCGGCCGGCGACGCCCTCCCCGGGCGCGACGAGATCGTGTTCGTCACGGCAGGCGTGATCGTGCTGACGCTGCTCGTGCAGGGCCCGCTGCTGCCGTCCGTCGTGCGCTGGGCCCGGTTCCCCGAGGACCTCGCCATGCAGCAGGAGCTCGAGCTGGCCGAGCGGGCGATCACGGGCGCCGCGCTCACCGCCGTCAAGGAGCTCGCCCACGACCACGGCATCAGCGAGGAGACGCGCGACCGCCTCACGCGCGACTACTACGAGTTCATGGAGCGCAACAACGAGCGCGTGCAGGCGCGCCAGCAGGCCGAGGTCGATCGTCAGATCGCCGATCTGGACCGTCGCATCGGAGAGCCGGATGCCGCGGCCGAGGCATCCCTCGACGCCACCGCGGTCCTCGTGGCCGCTCCCGACCCGCTGCCGTCGCCGCGCGAGCGCGACGAGGAGTACTCACGGCTGCGCATCGCCGTGCTCGACCGCAAGCGCGAGGTGCTGTACCGCCTGCGGCGCGAGGGAGCGGTGGACGACGCCGTCGTGACGCAGATCCAGACCCGCCTCGACGTGGAGGAGCTGCGCATCACGGGCGTCGAGATCCTGGACTGACGGGGATGCCGGGAGCCCCGGCATCCCCGCCCGTCAGGCGGCCGGTGCCCGCAGCCCGGCCGAGATGAGGTCGGCCAGCGCGGGCAGGTCGCCGATCGCGGCGGGGTCGGCGACCTCTGCGGCGTCCTCGCCGTCTGGGCTGGGGGCGTCTTCGGCCAGGGGAGGCGTCGTGATGATCGCCACCCAGGCGGCGGCCGCGACGCGCACGCGGTGCGCGGCGATCGGGTGCAGGATGCTGGCACCGAGCACGCGCTCCACGACCGCCTGCAGCTGTCGGCGGTAGTCGCGCAGCCTCTCGCGCACCTCAGGGTGCGTGCGATGCTCGCGCCACACGATGACCCGCCTTACCGCCGACTCCTCCTGCAGCTCGCGGAGTCGGCGGGTCACGTTGAGCAGCGCCTGCGCCGGATCGCCGCTCGCGACGAGGGCGGACGTGTCGACGGCGTCGAGGTCGAGGCGCTCGGCGACGAGCGCGCGCAGCAGATCGGTCTTGGTCGGGAAGTAGTAGAAGAGCAGCCCCTTGGGCACGCCGGCGAGCTCGGCGATCGCCGCCGTCGGCGTCGCATCGAAGCCGCGCTCGGCGAACAGCCGTTCGGCGGCGTCGAGGATCCGTGTGCGGCTCTCACGGTCGCGGGTCATGAGGGTCCTCCGGAAACGAAGACGAGGGCGTCGATCGGGAACCGGCGCCCTCGTCCGTGTTCGTGATTCAGTGCGGGAGAGTGCGGTCGTGCATGTGCATGGCCGGTCTGACGGCGAGGGCGGCGACGATCACGGCGACCGCTCCGCCGATCCAGCTGACCCAGGCGACGCCGGACTGCATGTCGGCATAGCCGCCGAGCCACGGAGCGACGAACAGCACCGCGCCGAGCGCGAGTTGCACGTACTCCATCGCCACCATGCCCGGCATCGCGAGGTTCGCGACGCCCGCGGCGATCAGCAGGACGCCGACGATCAGCATCCAGGGCATCGACGCACCCATCTGCGGCATGACGAATGCGCAGATCGCGGCGACGAGGCCGACGCCGACGGCGACCCAGTCCTCCCAACGCATCCACTTCTTCATTCGAATCTCCTCCTTGCGAGAAGTGACGGCTCCCGGTCGGGGGTCGATACCACGGTATTCCTGACTGACCACCCGGTCAAGAGGGTCGGCACGCCAAGCCGGCCCGGCACGCCGGGCCGGCGGATCGACTCAGACGCGCGTGGACTGCCAGCCGAGCGCGGGGGCGACGTACTTCGCGAACGACTCGACGACGCGCAGGTTGAACTCGACGCCCAGCTGGCTCGGGATCGTGAGCATCAGCGTGTCAGCGGTGGCGATCGCCGCGTCGTCCTTGAGCTGCTCGACCAGCACGTCAGGGGCGGCGGCGTACGTCTTGCCGAAGGTCGAGCGGATGCCGTCGATGATGCCGATCTGATCGCCGTCCTGCCGGCCGCCGAAGTACATCTCCTCCTCGGCCGTCGTGATCGGGAAGATCGAGCGGCTCACCGACACGCGGGGCGTGCCGGCGTGACCGGCCTCGCGCCACGCGGCGCGGAACGCGTCGATCTGCTCGGCCTGGAGGACGTCGAACGGGCGCCCGTCGGCGGAGGTCAGCAGCGTCGACGACATGAGGTTGACGCCGGTGCGCCCTGCCCACTCGGCGCTGTCGCGGTTGCCGGCGCCCCACCACACGCGCGAGCGCAGGCCGGGGGAGTGCGGTTCGATCCGCTGCAGTCCGGAGCCGCCGCCGAACGGCGAGCTCGCGTCGCGCTCGGCGAGGCCCTCGCCGTCGATGGCGCGCAGGAACAGGTCGAAGTGCTCGCGGGCGATGTCGGCGCCGCGCGGATCCTCCGAGCCGGTGTAGCCGAAGGTCTCGTAGCCGCGGACGACGGACTCGGGTGAGCCGCGGCTCACGCCGAGGGCGAGCCGGCCGTCCGAGAGGAGGTCGACGGCCGCTGCCTCCTCGGCGAGGTACAGCGGGTTCTCGTACCGCATGTCGATGACGCCGGTGCCGACCTCGATGCGCTCGGTGCGCGCCGCGATCGCGGCGAGCAGCGGCATCGGCGAGGCCTGCTGCCGCGCGAAGTGGTGCACGCGGAAGTACGCGCCGTTGACGCCGAGCTCGTCCATGCCCTGTGCGAGGTCGATGGCCTGCAGCATCGAGTCCGCCGCGGTGAGCTGACGGCCGCCGCCGAGCGGGCCGTAGTGGCCGAACGAGAGGGTTCCGAATCGTTCCATGTCGTGTGCAACCGTACGCGCGCGGCATCCATTCCGGTGAATGCGTCTCTCCTCCGCCGGCGCCTCGGCCGCTGGGGCGAGACGATCGTCGTCTCTCGAGAATCTAACTAACAAAAGTTCAGTAAGTACTTCCCAAGCGGGTGAATCGTGGCTATCGTGGCCAGAGTCGAAGCGATCCGGCGCACCCGAACGGGCCCGATCGCTACGCCGATCCCTTGGAGAAGCCGCCGCATCGCCGGCCGGCCGAGCACAACGAAGTGAGAGGAACTGCAATGAAGAAGTCCCGGTTTCTGACGGCCGCAGGAGTGGCGGCGATCGCCGCGATCTCACTGACGGCGTGCGCGGGCGGCGCCGGCGGGGATGCGGATGCCGCACCCGCCGACTCCGGCGAGGTGACGTGGTGGGGCTGGACGCCCGACACCCCTGTCGCCGAGCGCTACATCGCGGCGTTCAACGAGGAGTACCCCGACATCAAGGTCACCTACCGCAACTTCGAGAACGTCGACTTCCGGAACACGATCGTCCCTGCGCTCGAGTCGGGCAAGGGGCCCGACGTCTTCGACCTGTCGGCAGCGGGCGGCACGCCCGACCTGTGGGGTCCGTATGCGATCGACCTCGCCCCCCTCGCCGAGGACACCCTCGGCGACGACTGGGAGTCGAAGTTCGGCGGCGGCTACGCGGAGCAGCTCCGCATGACCGACGGCACCCAGGTGTCGCTGCCCCTCGGAGGCATGTCGGCGGGCTTCGTCTGGTACAACCAGGGCATCTTCGACGAGGCGGGCGCCACCGTCCCGACCGATTACGACTCGTGGGTCGACGCGTGCCAGAAGATCGAGGCGATCGGCAAGACCTGCTTCACGATGGGCGCGGGCGGCGAGGACACCTTCCCGACCGAGATGTACCACTCGATCGCGAACTCCGTCGATCCCGATTTCTTCCTCGCGGCGGCGACGGGCAAGGCCAAATGGGACGACCCCGAGGGCGTCGAGGTCCTGCAGATCATCGAGGACATGAAGGATGACGGCATCATCCCCTCGAACGCGCTGGACGCCGGGCAGTACCCGCTCGCGAACGAGATGTTCATGAAGGGGGACGCTGCGATGGTCCAGATGGGCTTCTGGTACACGCAGTACTCGGGCGCCGAGTCGTGCAAGTCCGCGATGGAGTCCGCCGGCGTGAGCGACCCGCAGTGCTTCGTGCAGCTGCCCGCCGAGTTCCCCGACGTCGCCGGCAAGGGCAACGGGTCGGTGCCGTTCGGCGAGGTCGACTACGGTCTGGCGATCAACGCGGACTCGAAGAACATCGGCGCCGCCAAGACCTTCGTGACCTGGATGACCATGTCCGAGGCCGGTCAGCAGAACGTCGCCAACGCGATCGACCTGCTGCCGGCGCTGCAGGGCGTCGCACCGGACTGGTCGGCCATCTCGCTCGTCGACAAGGACGTGCAGCAGCCGGCGATCGAGCAGCTGATCGCCGACAGCACCGCGACGACGCAGTCCCGCCAGTGGCAGACCACGTCGTCCACCCTTGACGCGATCGTGGTCGCCATCCAGCAGGTGCTCGACCCGACGATCGACATGTCGGTCGAAGACATCGCCGCTCAGCTGCAGCAGTCGTCCGAAGCGAGCACCGTCGGCGTCAAGTGACCGTCGGAACCGGCATCCATCCGCATCGAGACCCTGGACGTGACGACATGACATCTCTCGCCCCGCGAACCGTCGAACCGGCGCGGCCAGGCATGCAGGCGGACCAGGGGGGACGGCGTCGCCGCGCCGTCCCCCTCATCCCCGGCGGGTTCCGCTGGATCATCCCCGCACTGGTCATCTCGGTCGGGCTGATCTACTACAGCATCGTCTACTCGGGCTACATCTCGTTCTTCGACTGGCGCGGCGGCCGTTCGCCGATGAACCCGGTCGGCGTCGACAACTACGTCGAGGCGTTCACCGACCCGGTGTTCTGGACGGCGATCCGCAACACGGTCGTGTACTTCGTGGTCGTGTTCGCCGTGCAGGTCGTCGGGGGCGTGTTCTTCGCGGCCGCGCTGCACTCGAAGGTCTGGCTCGGCAGCCTCTACAAGGTCATCATCGTGATCCCCGTCGTGGTCGCGCCCGCAACGCTGGCGCCCGCGCACATCCAGGTGTGGCAGAGCAACGGCACGGTGAACGCCATCCTGGATGCGATCGGACTCGGCGCCCTCACACAGTCATGGATCGGACAGTCGACGACGTCGCTGATGGTCGTGATCCTGGTGGGATGCTGGGGCTCCATCGGGTTCGGCTTCATCCTGTACTTCGGCGCCATGACCCAGATCGACCCCGAGATGATCGAGGCAGGTCGCGTGGACGGAGCGGGAAACCTCCGCATCCTGTTCTCGCTGGTGCTGCCGAACGTGAAGGCCATCACCATCTCGCTCGCGATCCTCAACCTCATCACCGCCCTCAAGCTCTTCGACAACGTGTGGCTCATCACGCAGGGCGGTCCCGCCCACTCGTCGGAGTTCCTCGGGACGATGATCTACTCCGAGATCGCGGCATCCGATCGCAACCTGGGGTACGCGTCGGCGCTGTCGGTCATCCTGCTGGTGATCGCCGTCGCGACCTCGATCTTCATCCAGCTGCGCTCGCGTGAGCGGCGCGCCAAGGTCGCCAAGGCAGTGAAGGCAGGCGTCGATGTTTGAGACCCGTTCGCGCACCTCCCGCGCGGTGCTTCAGATCGTGCTCACGATCGCCGTCATCCCGTTCCTCATCCCCATCTACACGATGGTCGCGAAGTCGTTCGAAGGCGCCGGCTGGGGCAACTACGCCGCCGTCGTCTCGGTGCCGGGGTTCTTCCGGTTCTTCGTGAACTCCGCCATCGTGGCCGCGGGGTCGATCATCATCATCTACATCGCGACGATGATGGCCGCCTTCGGCTTCTCCAAGCTCCGGATCCGCAGCAAGGAGCTGTTCTTCTGGCTCATGATGGCGGCGCTGACGCTGCCCGAGGTCGTGCTCATCGCGCCGCTGTACTCGACCGCGGTCGCACTGGGGCTGCTCGGCACCTTCTGGTCGGTGATCCTGCCGATCGCGGCACTCCAGATCCCGTTCACGGTGCTGATCGCGCGCGGGTACGTCGACGGCATCCCGGACACGCTCTTCGAAGCCGCGCGCCTGGACGGCGCGGGGACGGTGCGCATGTTCTGGTCGGTGCTGCTGCCGCTCGCTCGGCCGATCGCCGTCGCCCTGCTCGTGCTCGTGCTGATCAACGCGTGGAACGCCTATCTGCTCCCGAAGGTGTTCCTCATCAACGACGACATGGGAGTCGTCACCCTGCTGCCGGAGTTCTTCCGCCGCCAGTACAACGACGACATCCCGAAGGTCCTCGCCGCCGCGGTGGTGACGGCGATCCCGACGATCGTCGCGTACATCGCCCTGCAGAAGCAGTTCGAGCGCGGCATGGCAGCCGGTGCGATCAAGTAGGCGACCCTAGGATGAGCGCGATCACGACCACAGCCGGGCCCGGTGCCCGCAGCCCCCGGCCGCACGACGACCAGCGGGCGGGCGCAGAGACCAGCGACGGAGGCCGCATGACGGGGATCGGCCTCGCCATCCCGGCAGACAGCACGGATGACCACTTCGTCGCCGCGCTCGTGAACGCCTTGGCAGAGCCGTTGATCGCCGAGGGCTACGGACTGTTCACCCGCGTCGTGCACGACGTCGCGTCCGAGCGCCGCATGTACCGGCTCTGGGCCGCCTCCGACGGCATCGCCGGAGTGGTCCTGCTCGGAGCGGGTCGCGGAGACGACCGTGTCCGACTGCTGCGGTCGCTCGGGGTCCCGTTCGCCGCGGTCGCCGACGTGTCGCAGCAGGGGGAGTTCCCCGCGGTGCTCGTGGATGCCGCCGCCTCGGTGGATGTGATCAGCGGCTTCCTCGCGGCCGGCCGGCACGAGCGCACGGTCTACCTCGCCGCTCCGGGCGACTCGGTCACGTCGAAGGCGCGTGCGAACGCCGTCGGCGACCGCTTCGAGATCGTGCAGGTCGAACGGGATGCCGCCGCCGCCGTCGCGGCCGCGTCGGCGATCGTCGCGACCGGCCCGGCGACGCTGCTGTTCGACAGCGACGTCCACGCGGCCGCGGCCGCCTCGGCCTTCATCGCACGCGGGCTCGCCGTGCCCGACGACGTCGCGATCGTCTCGTGGACGGACTCGGCGCTGTGTCGCAGTGCGACGCCGTCGCTGACCGCCGTGGATCGTCGGGGTGGCGAGATCGGACGACTGCTCGGGCACCGGATGCTGGCGACGATCACCGGCGGCGAAGTCCGGGCCGACCGTGCACCGGATCCCTTCATCGTGAGACGGGAGAGCGCATGACGGGCGTGCGGCGGCTGGGACCGTCCTTCGAGAACACCCGCTCGGCGGTGCTCGACATGATCCGCTCCGGCGGGACCGTCAGCCGCATCGAGCTCGCGGAGATGTCCGGTCTCACCGCGACCTCCATCACCCGCATCATCAAGTCGCTCATCGACGCCGGGCTGGTGGTCGAGACCGGCTACGGCGACTCGACGGGGGGCAAGCGGCCCAGCCTGCTGGAGCTCAATCTCCAGGCGCGCTACGCGGTGGGGCTGTCGCTCGACGATGCCCGGCTCACGTACGTGGTCACCGATCTGGGCGGGAACGTCGTGGGTCAGCTCGTGACGCCGGGCATCCGCCAGGCGCTGCCGAGCGAGGTCGTCGCCCGCATCGGCGAGGAGCTCGGTCGCGTCTTCCAGGAGCTCGACATCCCGGTGGCCGCTGTCGTCGGCCTCGGCGTCGCGGGGGCAGGCCTCGACATCCGCGGCGGCGCGGAGCGTCTGTCCCTCACCGCCGACGAGTGGGAGTCGTTCGCCGTCCAGGAGGCGCTCGAAGCGGCGACCGGCCTGCCGACCGTGCGCGACAACGACGCGGCGTGTGCGGCGCTCGGGCAGTTCTGGGTCGGCCGGCTGGCGGCGAGCAACGACTTCGCGACGCTGTACATGTCGAACGGCTTCGGTCTGGGGCTGCTGACGGACGGGCGTCTGAGTCGCGGGGTCTCTGCGAACGTCGGCGAGATCGGACACATGGTGCTCGAGATCGACGGTCCGCCGTGCTGGTGCGGCTCACGCGGGTGCCTGGAGATGCTTGCGGCGCCTCGCGCCATCGTCGCGCAGGCCATGACGGACGAAGGTCTGCGTGCCGAGCTGTCGCTCGCCGGCGGAGACGCCCACCTGCGGCATGACTTCCAGGCGATCGCCCGCGCGGCCGCCCGGGGCGAGGAGCGGTCATTGGCGCTGATCGAGCGCTCGGCCCGATACGTCGCCGTGGCGATGCTCTCGGTGGTCAACCTGCTCGATCTCGATCGGCTGTATCTCGCGGGTCCGGGGTTCGCCGATGCCGGGGCCGTGTACGTCCGGCACATCCGCGATGCCGTGCGCGCGCTCGCGCGCACGCGGGCCGTGCACGGCGTCTCGGTCGAGCTGTCGGATCCCGGGATCGACGCGGCGGCCGTCGGGGCGGCATCCCTCGCGCTCCAGTACGTCCTGACGCCGCACGCCCGCTCTTCCCGCCCCGCCGCCGTCGCGCTCGAGGCCTGACCCACCGGGCTCAGGCTCCGTGCCGACGACTGTCCAGAACTTACTACCCCAAAGTCATGAAGTAGAGAGAGGAACTCCCTTGGCCATCACATCCGTACTCATCAACGTCGCCGACATCCCGCGTTCGGTGGACTTCTACACGCGCCACCTCGGTGCCGTCCCGGTCGAGGTCACCACCGACAGCGCGGTGCTCGACGCCGTGACCGCGACGATCCGGCTGTCGCGCCTGGACGCGCCCGCGGACTCGACCTGGATCGCCGACGACCTGCAGGCGGGGTTCCGCCACGTCGGGTTCAAGGTGTCCGACCTCGACGAGCGCGTCGAGCGTCTGCGCGCGGACGGCGTCCCCTTCCAGCTGGAGCCGATCCACGCCGAGGGCGACGTGCGCATCACGTTCTTCTACGACCCCGACGGCACGCTGCTGGAGCTCGTCGAGGGTCCGCTCCAGTACCACGAGGTGTACGACCGCGACGCGGTGGACGCCGACTGGGGACTCGGGGACCCCGAGCGTCCCCGCTTCGACCACGTCGCCGAGACCGTGGACGACGCCCCGGCCGCCCACGAGTTCTTCCGCGGCCTCGGGTACACCCTGATGGGCGGCATCCACCAGCCGTCGGATCCGCGCGGCTTCGAGATCACGTACCTCCGCGGCGGCGACAGCTCGATCGAGATCTTCGAGTTCGGCGCCGCCGAGCTGACCCGACGCGAACCGCAGGTCGACGCGCACGGGTTCGCCGCTGTCGAGCTGGACGGCGCCGAACCCCAGGGATCGGTCCCCGTCGCGGACGCGTACGGACGTGCACTCGTCGCCGACGCCGACGGTCTGGTGCTCGCGGTCGGCGGTGCGTGAGGTGCGCTGGAAGCTGAACCCGCTCGGCGCGACCGGCGTGCAGGTGAGTCCGGTCACCCTGGGCGGCGGACCGCTCGGGGGCATGCCCGAGAACTTCGGATACGACGTCGCCGAGCGCGACGCGGTCGACCTCGTGCGCGCGGTGCTCGACAGCGACATCCGCACCATCGACACGTCGAACGGCTACTCGGGCGGCAGGAGCGAGGAGCGCATCGGACGCGCGATCGCCGAGGCTGGAGGCCTGCCGTCCGATGCCGTCGTGATCACGAAGGTCGATCCGGCGGGCGCGGACTACAGTGGCGACCGTGTCCGCCGGTCGCTCGCCGAGAGCGCGGAGCGGCTCGGCATCGCGCCGCTGCCGGTCGTGCACCTGCACGACCCCGAGTTCCACGACTTCGACGAGATGACCAAGCCCGGCGGCGCGGTCGACGCGCTCGTGGCGGCGCGGGACCGGGGAGAGGTCGGCCACATCGGCCTGGCGGGCGGCGACGTCCACCAGATGGCGCGGTACGTCGACCTCGGCGTGTTCGAAGTCCTCCTCGTCCACAACCGCTGGACGCTCGTCGACCGCAGCGCCGGCACACTCGTCGAACGCGCACACCGTCAGGGCGTCGCGGTCGTGAACGCGGCGGTGCTGGGTGGTGGCATCCTCGCGGATCCGACCGGTCGCAACACCAGCTACGGCTACCGGCCCGCGCCGACGGCGACCCTTGCCGCCGTCGCGGACATGCGCCGGGTGTGCGAGCGCTTCGGCACCGACCTCGCCACCGCAGCGATCCGGTTCTCGACGCGCGATGCGCGCTTCGCGACGACCATCGTCGGGATCAGCAAGATCGCGCGCATCGAGCCGACCATCCAGGCCGCCACGGCCGACCTCCCGGAGGCGCTGTGGGACGAACTCGAATCCCTCGTCCCGCCCGCCGAGAACTGGCTGGACGCACCCGTCCGCCGCTGACACGACAACCCTCACACTCACCCCACCGAAAGCGAGAGATCCATGCCCCTTGTCCGTGTGGACATCCATGATCGACTGGCGCCGCTGCGTCCCCAGATGAGCGAGGCCATCCACGGCGCGCTCGTCGAGGCGTGGGGGATGCCGGCCGACGACCTGTTCCAGATCTTCCAGGTGCACCAGCCCGGCGACCTCTTCTACAGCCGGACATTCCCCGACGCCGACCGCTCCGACATCGTGTTCGTGCAGATCCTCGCGTTCAACGGCTACAGCCCCCAGCAGAAGCAGCAGGGTGCAGAGCTCGTGGCGGACCGGCTGGCGGCCCTCGGCATCAAGCGCGACGACGTCCTCATCGCGCTGCACGAGAACGGCGACGGCGACTGGCTCGCGCCCGCGAAGGACCACTGACATGGACCGCACCGCATTCCCGCCGGGATTCGTCTGGGGCACCGCGACCGCGTCGTACCAGATCGAGGGTGCGACGGCGGAGGGCGGGCGGCTCCCCAGCATCTGGGACGCGTTCAGCCGCCGGCCGGGCGCCATCGCGGACGGCAGCACGGGCGACGTCGCCGACGACCACTTCCATCGCTTCCGCGAGGACGTGGCACTCATGGCCGACCTCGGCCTGGACGCGTACCGCTTCTCCCTGGCCTGGCCGCGCATCCAGCCCGACGGACGCGGCGGTGTCAACCGGGCGGGCCTCGACTTCTACCGGAGGCTCGTCGACGCGCTCCACGAGCACGGCATCACGCCGTGGGCGACGCTCTACCACTGGGACCTGCCTCAGGCGCTCGAAGACGAAGGCGGCTGGCTGGAGCGGGACACCGCGTCGCGCTTCGCCGAGTACGCCGCGCTCGCGGTCGACGGGCTGGGCGACGTCGTGTCGCACTGGATCACCCTCAACGAGCCCTGGTGCTCGGCCTTCCTCGGCTACGCGAGCGGTCACCACGCGCCCGGGCGGCAGGAGGGGAGCCGCTCTGCGCGGGCCGCACACCACCTGCTGCTCGCGCACGGGTTGGGGTTGGACGAGATCCGACGTCGCAGCCCGGCGGCGACCGCCGGGATCACTCTCAACCTGTACTCGGTGCACGCGGCGAGCGGTTCGGCGGAGGACGCCGACGCGGCCCGTCGCATCGACGGGCTGAGCAACCGGCTGTTCCTCGACCCGGTGCTGACGGGCGCGTATCCCGAGGACGTGCTCGACGACCTCGGCGAGACCGCGTGGTTCGCCGACAACGTCTCGGGGCGGGACCTGGCGGCGATCTCGGCCCCGATCGACTTCCTCGGCGTCAACTTCTACAGCCGGCACACAGTCGCCGCAGGCGCCCCGGCCGATCACGCGCCGACGACGGACGCCGCCGGCTTCGAAGCCCGGCAGGCCGCGCCGAGCGCCTACCCGGGCAGTGAGTCGGTCGCCTTCGTCGGCACTGACGCGCCGCGGACGCAGATGGGGTGGGAGATCCATCCGGATGCGCTGGTCGATGTGCTGGAGATGGCGGCCGAGCGCGCGCCCGGGCTGCCGCTCTACATCACCGAGAACGGCTCGGCCTATGAGGATGTGGTCGCCTCGGACGGCTCGGTCGACGACCCGGAGCGCACCGAGTACCTGCGGCTGCACGTGGACGCGTGCGGCGAGGCGATCCGCCGAGGGCTGCCGCTGCGCGGGTACTTCGCGTGGTCGCTCATCGACAACTTCGAATGGGCGTGGGGCTACACCCGACGCTTCGGCATCGTCCATGTCGACTACGAGACTCTGCAGCGCACGCCGAAGCAGAGCGGGCGGTGGTTCGCCCGGTTCCTGGGTGGTCCGCTGGGCCGGCCGGCGGAGTCCGCCCTCGCCTCCGGTCGCGGCTAGCCCGGTTCCGGTCAGGCCGGCTGGACGACGCCCGCCTGCAGCACCTCGACGACGGGTGCGAGCTCGGCCTGCTGGGCGGCCTCGGCGAGCACCCGCGCGAGCGTCTCGTCGTGGATCGGGTGGGCCCGCTCGTAGAGGGCGCGTCCGGCCGGGGTGAGTTCGGTGTAGATGCCGCGGCGGTCGTCGGCGCACAGGACGCGCGTGATGAGCGCGCGGTCCTCGAGGCGGTTGACGAGCCGCGTGGTCGCGCTCGGGCTGAGCGCCGTCGCCCGGGCGAGCTGCTGCATCCGCATGTGCCAGCCGTCCTGCCGGCTCAGCGCGTCGAGCACCGTGTACTCGACGACCGAGAGCTCGACGGATGCCGCGAGCGCGCGTTCCAACTCGGAGTCGATGAGTCCGTGCAGGGCGGCGAGCGTGCGCCAGCCCTGTGCGCGCACCTCGACGGCGTCGTCGGCGATGCCCATGAAGTCCTCCTGGATCGATGCGAAAGATAGTTGCTTGCGCAAATACCTAGCGTGTGCAACTATGTATCTCGCTCACGCAATATCCCGCGTGTGCAACTACGCATCAGTGTAACAGGAGAACCCCCGTGCCACTCGGACTCATCGCGCTCGCCATGGGCGCATTCGGCATCGGACTCACCGAGTTCGTCATCATGGGCCTGCTGCCCGAGGTCGCGCAGGACTTCGGCGTGACGGAAGCGGCGGCCGGCTGGCTCATCTCGGGCTATGCGCTCGGGGTCGTCGTCGGCGCGCTGGGGATCACCGCCGCGACCACGCGTCTGCCGCGCAAGCCCGTGCTGCTGGGGCTCGTGGTGCTGTTCATCGCCGGCAACGTGCTGACCGCCGTCGCACCGGACTACTCCCTCGCGATGACCGGCCGCGTGCTGGCGGCGCTGTTGCACGGCGCGTTCTTCGGCATCGGCTCGGTCGTGGCCGCGAGCCTCGTCGCGCCCGAGAAGCGCGCCGGAGCGATCGCGATCATGTTCACCGGACTCACCGCGGCGAACGTGCTCGGTGTCCCCTTCGGCACCTTCATCGGCCAGCAGTTCGGATGGCGGTCGACGTTCTGGGTGATCTCGGCGATCGGCGTGCTCGCCCTCGCCGGCATCGCCGCCCTCGTGCCCGCGGCCCAGGGTCCGCAGGAGCGCATCAGCCTGCGGCGCGAGCTGCGCGCCTTCCGTTCGACGCAGGTATGGCTCTCGCTCGCCGTCACGGTGCTCGCGTTCGGCGGCATGTTCGGCGCCTTCACGTACATCGCCTACACGCTCACCGAGGTGAGCGGCTTCGCGGCGGGTGCCGTGCCATGGCTGCTGGTGATCTTCGGTGCGGGCCTGGTCGCCGGCAACTGGCTGGGCGGACGCCTCGCCGACCGTCGCCTCGATCTGACGCTCGTCGTGTTCATCGGCGCCCTCGTGGTCGCGCTGGCGGCCTTCGCGCTGCTGGCGGCCTCACCGTTCGCGGCGGTCGCCGCGCTCGTGCTCATGGGGGCGTTCGGGTTCGGCACGGTGCCCGGGCTGCAGAGCCGCGTCATGGACTACGCCGGCGGCGCGCCGACGCTCGCGTCGGGAGCCAACATCGGCGCGTTCAACATCGGCAACGCGCTCGGCGCATGGGCAGGCGGCGTCGGCATCAGCGCCGGCCTCGGCTACACGGCACCCGTGTGGATCGGGGCGGCGATCTCCGCCGCAGGGTTCGTGGTGATGGTCGTGGCAGCGCTCGCCGCACGTCGCGCACGCACGGCCGTGTCCACCCCGCGGGCCGCTGCGCCCGTCACGACGAGCACCGTGCCCGTCCGCGTCGGCTGACCTCGCGACATCGACCGGTACGGCGTGTGCACCCCTGTCCGGGTGTGCGCGCCGTGCCTACGATGTGAGCATGGTCCAGGTCCGTGTTGCCGGCGTCGCCCTCGACGCCTCGGGGCAGCACGTGCTCCTGCTCAAGCCCGTCGACCAGATGCCGGGGGACGGCTACGTGCTGCCGATCTGGATCGGCCAGCTGGAGGCCACGTCCATCCTCGTAGCCGTCGAGAACGCCGATGTGCCGCGGCCGCTCGCGCACGATCTGATGCGCTCGATGCTCATCGCGCTCGACGCGGTCGCGACGCGCGTCGAGGTCACGCGCGTGGAAGAGGGCACGTTCTACGCCGAGGTGACGCTGTCGACGGCTCTCGGCGACCGCATCGTCGACGCCCGGCCGTCCGACGCGATCGCCCTCGCCTCGCGGGCGGGCGCGGCGATGTGGGTCGCCGACGACGTGATGGCCGAGGCGGGCGTGCCCGACGTGCTCACCGACACCGACGCGGCGGAGCGGCTCGACGAGTTCAAGCGGTTCCTCGACGACGTCGAGCCCGAGGATTTCGACGGCTGACGTGTATCAGGGGCGGGGGATGCCGCTCCATCACGGGGTGTGCTGCGCAGGGAGCGCGGCCGCACCCCGACCGAAAGGCATCCCATGTCGTTGAACGATCTCGCCATCGACGTCCCCTACGCCGCCGCCGGTGCCGCTGCCGCTGAACTGCGCGCCGCGCTGGGCGACCAGGTGCTCCTTCCCGGCGACGCCGGGTTCGACGCCGCGCGGACGCCGTGGAACCTCGCCGTCGTGCAGAACCCGTTCGCCGTGGCCGTACCGCGCTCCGCCGCCGATGTCGTCGACGTCGTGCGCGCCGCGGCGCTGTCGGGGCTGCGCATCGCGCCGCAGTCCACGGGCCACGCCGCCGCCGCGCTCAGCGAGACCGACCTGACCCACACCGTCATCGTGTCGCTGAAGGGCCTGCGCGGGGTCGAGGTCGACGCGGCCGCGCGCACGGCCCGTGTGCTCGGGGGCTCGCTGTGGAACGATGTGCTCGAGGCGGCCGCACCGCACGGGCTCACCGCTCCGCACGGGAGCGCCGGCGACGTGTCGGTCGTCGGATACCTGCTCAACGGGGGCCTGTCGTTCTACGGCCGTGCGCACGGCCTCGCGGTCAACACGGTGCGCTCGCTCGAGGTGGTCACCGCCGATGGGACGATCGTCCGTGCGAGCGCCGACGAGCACGCCGACCTGTTCTGGGCGCTGCGCGGCGGCTCGGGCGCCTTCGGTGTCGTGGTCGCGATCGAGATCGACCTGCTGCCGATCGCCGACATCTTCGCGGGCATACTGCTGTGGGATGCCTCGCACGCGAGCGACGTCGCCCACGCGTGGGCGCGGTGGACCGCGACGGCTCCGGAGTCCGCCACCACTGCGCTGCGGATCCTGCATCTTCCGCCCCTGCCCGAGCTGCCCCCGTTCCTGTCGGGCCGGTCGCTCGTGGTGATCGACGGCGCGATCGAGGAGACGGATGCCGTGGCATCCGCTCTGCTCGGGCCGCTGCGTGCGCTGCAGCCCGAGATGGACACGTTCGCCCGCATCCCGGCTCCCGCGCTCGTGCAGGTCCACATGGACCCGCCTGAGCCGTCGCCGTCGGCGACGTGGCACGCGATGCTGGGCGAGCTGCCGGCCTCGGCGGTCGACGCCTTCGTCGCCGCGGCCGACGAGCCGGGCCTGTTCGTGCACGAGCTCCGTCACCTGGGCGGTGCGCTGAACCGTCGTCCGGAGGGTGGCGGCGCGATCGCCTCGCTCGCGGGGCAGTACGCACTGCATGCGGTGGCGATGGTGCCTGTGCCGGAGGCCGCCCCCGGTGCGACGGCCGCCGTGCACGCCGCGGTGGCGGCGCTGGCCGCCTGGCACACCGACGCGCTGGCGCTCACCTTCATCGATGCGCCAGGCGCCGACCGTGCGCTCGGGTTCGGTGCGGCGCGGTCGCGCCTGCGTCAGCTGAAGCTCGACCACGACCCCGCGAACATCTTCGCCGCCGCGCGCCCGGTCTGACGCCGGCCCGGGGCGAACCGAGCCCGCTCGGAGTGCACCACGTGCGCCCCGAGCGGGCTCGACGCCTCCCGCGCGCTCCGCGGTCGCCTACGCCGCGCCGCCCTTGCGCACCTCGGCGGCCACATCGGCGGGGGAGCCGCGCCACGGCGTGCCGTGGCCGGGCAGCACCCACGACGCCTGCAGGCCGGAGAGGCGGTCGAGCGAATCCAGTGCCTCGGCCGGATCGTCCGTGAACGGCGCCGGCTGGAGGCCGGCGCGGCCGGTCAGCACGTGTCGCGTGGTCAGCGCGTCGCCGACGAACACGGCATCCGCCAGCGCCGAGTACACGGCGATGCTGCCTGCCGAGTGGCCCGGCATCCCGACGATCACGGGGGAGCCGGGAAGCTCGAGGACGTCGCCGTCATGCACCTCGACGACCTCGGTGACGTACTTCGTGGGCATCGCGCGCTTGCGCAGCGCGTACGCGAAGAAGCCGACGGTGGGGCCGAGCTTCATCGGGGGCATCTCGACCTTGCCCTTCTCGCCGCTGCGGGCGCGCTCGGCGTCGGCCTCGTGCACGTAGACGGGCACGCCGTGGTCGCGGCGCAGCCGCTCGGCGAACCCGATGTGGTCGGAGTCGCCGTGGGTGAGCACGACGCCCTTCACGTCGGCGGGCGTGAGTCCGAGGCTCTTCAGTTCACGCACGAGGTCGCCGTAGTGGCCGGGCAGCCCGGCGTCGACGACCGTGACGCCGTCGTCGGTCACGATGAGGTAGGCGGCGACGATGTCGTTGCCGATGCGGTGCAGGTGGGGTGCGAGTTTCATGGCGTGTCCTCGGTGTCTCAGGGTGTCGATGGGCCGTGGGGGTTGGCATGGCTACGGTACTTAGCTATCATGGCTAATGTCAATAGCCATCGAGAGGATTCCTCATGCCGACGCCGGAACGCACGACGACCGCCGAGATCATCGCCGCCGGGCGCGACCAGCTCGAAGAGGCCGGACTCGCCGGGCTGACGATGCAGAGCGTCGCACAGCGCGTCGGCGTGCGAGCACCGTCCCTCTACAAGCGGGTACGCGACCGCGACGCGCTCGTCGAAGAGGTGGCCGCCGCGACCGTGGCCGACCTGACCGGGCGGCTGGAGGCATCCGATCGCTCCCTCGAAGCGCTCGCGCGCGCCTACCGTGCGTTCGCGCACGATCGGCCCGAGGGGTTCCGTCTGATGTTCGGCGGGAACGCCCCTCAGGAGCCGCTCGACCGTGCCGGGCTCATGATCGTGCGCAGCGCGGGTGAGCTCGCGGGCGAGGAGCACGCCCTGGATGCCGCACGGCTCGTGACCGCGTGGGTCACCGGCTTCGTGCAGATGGAGCTGGCCGGATCGTTCCGCCTGGGAGGCGACGTGGACGCCGCCTTCGACTACGGCCTCGCGACGCTGCGCCGGGGAATGGGCGTCTGAGGCGCGCGAGAGTCCGCGGCTGCGCCGAGTCGCCACTGCACGAGCGGCTCCCCGGCGCGGCCGCGAACGCGTCACGCCGTGGTGCGGCGCGTCCGGTGCACCGTGAGGCTCGCCGGTCCGGTCAGCTCGGACGACAGCAGGTCGAGCCGCACGGCATCCTCGAACAGCCGGCGACCCTCGCCGACGGCCGTGGGGAAGGTGATCAGCCGGTACTCGTCGACGAGGTCGGCTTCGCGCAGCGCATCCACGACCGAGTGGCTGCCGATCACGACGACGTCGCGCGTCGCGAGCGTCACCGTGACCCAGTCGACCACGTCGCCGGCGACGGCGACCGAGTTCGTCCACACGCCGTCGGGGAGCGGCCGACTCGTGACCACGGCCTTCGCTGCCCGGTTCATCGCCTGCGCGAACGGGCTGTCGCGCGGCGGCCACAGCGTCGAGAAGTGGTCCCACGTGCGCCGCCCGAACAGCAGCACACCGGTGTCGAAGATGCTCCCGAGGCGGAACTTGTCGCCGGCCACGCCCTCGGGCCCGTAGGCCATCGCCCAGCCGCCGAACGGCGTGCCGCCGCGTCCGTCGGGGTCCTCGACCACGCCGTCCAGCGTGATGTACTGCACGACGATCAGTCGTCCCATCTCGTCCTCCTCGTCCGCCCGCTCGAGCGGGTTCACAGGGATATACGGATGGGATGCCGCGAACTCATCGCGCAGGCGCTGAATCCTTCCCGAGCAGGGCGAACAGACGGGGGTCCTGGTAGACGAGCACGTGCCGGATCGCTCCGGACGCGTCGCCGTCGAAGAGCTGGACGGTGTGCGGCTCCACGCCGTCCGCGGTGACACGCGAGAGCAGGATGCCGGGCTGCGCGTTGGCCGAGATCGGGGTCGTCCGCCACGACGTGCCGCGACGCTCGAAGAACTCGGCCATGAACGCGCGGTAGGTCTCGCGGCCGGTCGACCACGCGGGGACCGGCGGCATCTCGAAGACGAGATCGTCCGACACGAGCGCAGCGAGCGCCGCGACATCCGCCCGCTCGATCGCCCGCGCATAGCCCTCGACGGCCGCCGGTGCGAGCTCATGCGGACGCTGCGTGCCCGCGGCGATCGCGGATCGGGCGCGCTGCAGCGCCGAGTTCGCCGAAGCGACCGACACCTCCAGCACGTCCGCCGTCTCCGCCGCCGAGAGCCCGATCAGGTCGCGCAGCACGTACGCGCCGCGCTGCAGCGGTGACAGCGACTGCAGCATGACGGTGACGGCGAGGCGCACGTCGCTGCGCCGCTCGGCAGCCGATTCGACGTCGGATGCCGCCACCCAGCCGGTCGGCGCCGGCATCAGCCAGGGCACGTCGAAGGCGGGCACCAGAGGGGCGCCGATCTCGATGCCGGGTGCCTGCAGGTCGCGGGGGAGCGCGCGGCGCGGGGTCTCGCGCAGCCGGTCCACGCACACGTTGCGTGCGATGCGGAACACCCAGGTCGCAAGGCTCGCGCGGGCCGGATCGAACGAGGCGCGCGCCTTCCAGGCGCGTTCCATCGTGTCCTGCGCGGCATCCTCCGCCTCGAACGGCGAGCCGAGCATCTGGTAGCAGAACGCGAGCAGTCGTGGTCGCAGCCGCGCCAGCTCGTCGTCGTCGAACGTGCTCACAGCGCGAGCCTAGAGGGTGTCGCCGACGTCACGCCTCGTCGGCGTCGGCCAGCGAGACGACGTACTCCAGTGCCTCCTGCGCGAGCGGCACCCACGTCGCCAGCGTCGCCTCATCGTCGGCGCCCGCAGGCACGGCGATCCACTCGCGCATCGTCCGCGTGCCCATCGTGACCTCGTCTGCCGCGCCCTGAGCGATGAGCGCCACGGCCCGCTCACGCGGCAGCTTCACGATGAGACGGTCATCGTGGCCGAGGAACGCGACGATCTTGTTCCGGACGCGGATGCCGGGGCTGCGGAACATCGTGCCGATAGTGAGCGGCTCGTCGTTGTCGAGGCGCGCGGCGATCTCGTCGAGGATCTGTGCGTCGAGGGTCATGACGGTGCCTCCTTCTTCGCCGAGGACGGCCGCTGGGCGACTCAGCGCTTCGTGGCCTCGCTCGGCGCCGGGCGGTACTTGATGAGCGCGCCGGCGACCAGGAACACGATCGCCGCGACCGGCTGGGCGGCGACCCAGAACGGCCCGCTGAACTCGAACGGGTAGATCGGATTCCAGATGACGGCGATCGCCGCGAACACCGGCAGCCACCACCACTGCTTCGCCTGCACAGCGAACCACCCGACGATGACCGCCATGATCGCGACGACGAAGCGGATCAGCAGGAACCAGTCGCTCGCGATCAGCAGGGGCGCCAGGAACAGTGCGATCGCCGCCAGCAGTCCGGGGGCGAGCGCATTGCGCTGGTACGCGACGGGCTGCGGGGTGCGTGCACTCATGCCTCGATCCTTTCATCTCGCGGCCGACGGGGAGCGCGGGGCCGCGGTGGGGGCGGCGTCACTGCAGGCAGAACTCGTTCCCCTCGGGATCCTGCAGCTGGTAGTACCGCTCGCCCCACGGTCCCCAGTCCTGCTCGACGAGCCGCACGACCGTCGCGCCGAGAGCGACGAGCCGATCCTTCTCCTCGTCGAGGAGCTGGGAGAAGGGGCGGTCGTCTTCCGGGTCGCGCGCCACGGTCACGTCGACATGGATGCGGTTGCGACCCGCCTTGGGCCCCTCCGCGTGATGGAAGAACAGGCGCGGCCCCCGGCCCTCCGGGTCCTCCGCGAGGGCGCGCTTGTCGAGGTCGCCGGGCGTCAGCCCGGAGTCGAGCAGCTGCTGCCGCAGCGGCTCGTCCCACTCCGACTCCGGGTAGCCGAAGACACCCGACCAGAAGTGCGCGAGTGCGCGCGGGTCGTCCGCGTAGAACGTGATGTTGCCGAGAGTCGCCATCGTCCGCCTCCTGCGTCGGACAACACCCTCGCAGGGGTCTCCGACATCGCGCAACGTCGTGCCGGGTCGGCGCACCTCAGCGACGGGCGTCGCAGGAGCGACTCAGGTCGCGGCATCCACAGCCGACTCCAGCGCCGCCAGCCGTTCGTCACGATCACCCGCGAGTTCGATCACGGTCAGATCCCCGATGACGTCGGAGTCCTCGAGCAGATCGAGGAGGGCGTCGTTCATCGCATCGCGCAGCTCCGGATGCTCGTCGAAGTCGTGCACCAGGGGGTTCCCCTCGTCCAGTGGCAGGATCACGAGCAGGTCCGCGTGTCGGAGCGCTTCCGCGGTGAGTGCAGAGGAGCGCACGAGCAGCTCGCGGGGGACGGCGTCCCCGGTCAGCTCATCGAGCGCGAGGAGGTAGGCGAGGAAGTCGAGGGGACCGCGCTCGGCGATGATGTCCCCGCCGAGGTCGTCGTCCAGCAGCCGACTCGCGGCGATCCGCAGCTGCGCCGCGAACGACGCCGCGCCCGCGGCATCCCACGTCTCGTCCAGCAGATCGAACGGATCGGGGAGCACGGTGTATCCGGGGTGGCGGGCGGTGAAGTCCGTGATCAGCGTGCTCTTTCCGCTGGCATGGGTTCCTGAGACCACGATCCGCATGCCGCGACTCTAGAGGGTTGCGGTGTGCATCCTCGCGCGCGGCGCGGGAGCTGCGGGCCCAGATCATCCGGAACGGGTGAGCTTCGCGGCGCGCTCGCCGAGTAGCGTGTGCGCCACCGGTCGAGCGATGGAGGACGCCGTGGGGAACGAGTCGGTGAAGAGGTGGGCCGTCACGGCCGGCGGAGTGATCGGCATCGTCATCCTGGGGATCGGGCTCAGCGGATGCGCGAACGAGGTCTCCAGCGTCGACCGGGCCGAGGCCCGTGTCACCGCGAAGGAGGAGGCGCTCGCCGACGCGCAGCAGCAGGCGTCCGATGCGGCGGACACGTTCTGCGACGCCGGCAAGGATTACATCCTCGCCCTCGATCGCTACGGCGACGTGCTGCACGAGACGCAGCCCACGGTGGGCGACGTCCGCGCGGCGGGCGCCGATCTCGCCGAGCCGCGGGACGACGCCTTCGACGGTGCCGAAGCCGCGATCGACTCGCGTCAACAGGTGGGCGTCGCGCAGGCGGAGCTGGCCGAGGCGCAGGCCGAGCTCGAGCAGGCGAAAGCCGGCCCGACGGGCACCCCGACCGCGTCGATCGCACCACAGCCGACACCGACGCCGGTCGTCCCGGAGGCGGTCGTCGAAAGGGTCGAGCAGGCGGAGTCGGAGTTCGCGGCCGCGCAGGGCGCGATCACGGACGACACGCCGCTGTCCGATGCGTCCGAGCAGTTCAACAGCGCCGTTGTGGCGCTCGAGTTCTCGTGGCTGCGGCTGTACGCCGACGCCGGCTGCATCGCCGACGAGCAGGCGCTGCAGGCGCAGCAGGCGGTCAGCGCGTACACGTCCGCGCTGCAGCAGGACCTCGCCGACGCCGGGTACTACGCGGGCGTCATCGACGGGGTGTACGGCCCGGAGACGGTCGCGGCGGTCGAGGAGCTGCAGCGCGCGAACGGGCTGCCCGTGACGGGAACCGTCGACGACGCGACGGCGGCTGCGCTGCAGGCCGAGCTCCTGGCGCTCGGCGGGGCGGCCGCGCAGGAGTCGATCGCGAGCACCGCGGCGGTGCAGCAGACCCTGAAGCTGCTGGGGTTCTGGGACGGACCGGTGGACGGCGTGTGGACGCCGGAGCTGACGGATGCCGTCGTCGAACTGCAGACGCAGCTCGGGGTCGAACCGACGGGTGCGGTCGACGCCGCCACCGTCAGCGCGCTCGAGCAGGCGCTCGCCGAGCTCACACAGCCGCCGTCGCCACAAGCCCCGACGCCGTCGCCGTCGAGCTCCGGCGGGGCGTGACGGGCGCGACTAGCCGGGTGCGACCATGCTTCTGCCGTTGGCCCGGAGGCGCCGCCGGTTCGCCTCGGCGAGGCCGGTCATCACCACGAGGAGCATGACGACCGCGATGACCACGATCTCGGCGCTGACGGCGGCGGCGAGGGGGACGAGGGCCCACGGGAGCGTGACACCGGGGATGCCCCACAGCGCGACGTCGCGCCACAGCATCCCGTAGCGCAGCGACTCCACGACGCTCGCGAGGTAGAACAGCACGATGCCGCCGGCGATGCACCAGGCGGCCCCCGGTGCGAGCTCGTGCCCTGCTTCGGCGACGGCGGTTCCGAGCCCGGCCGCGAACAGCGCGATGCCCGCGATCAGGAGGAACGGCAGATACATCACCGCGTCCCGCAGCGCCCCGATGCGGCCATCGGTCTGCAGCCGGCGGAGGCCCGCCTCGGCGGAGCCCGACGCGTACTGGAAGAACACCCACGCCAGCAGCGAGATGGCGAGGAAGGCGAGCGTCGCGGTCACGCCGCCGGCGAGCGTCCAGTGCGCATCGATCTCGGTGATCGCCGCCAGGATCGATTCGCCGAACACGATGACGACGAGCAGGCTCACCCGCTCGAACAGGTGGTCCACATCGAGGGTCCGCTGCAGCCAGCCCGTCTGGCTCCCGAGGAAGCCCAGCAGCACGACCTCGACGGCGATCGCGACCGCCCACAGCACGAACCGGCCGGGTGACGGCACGAATGCGGAGACGAGCCACAGCATCGCGGGCAGCCCGCTGTAGACGATCGGGCGCCAGAGGGGCAGACCGATGCTGCGTCGCTTCGCGAGCCACGGCAGCATCCAGATCAGCCGGATCGCCGCGTTCCCGACCGCGAAGGCCCACGCCCGCTCGCCGAAGGCCTCGGGCACCGCGGCGGCCATGATCCCCATCGCGAGCATCGCCACGGTGACCGCAGCCCACAGCAGCGGCGTGATGCGGGCCCCGAAGAGGTTCAGCGTGAGCGTCATGTTCACCCAGGCCCACCACGCCGGCGCGAACAACGCGAAGAACACGAGCGCGTCGGTCCACCCAGGGTCGCCGTGGAGAAGATGGGCGACCTGCCCGAGGTAGCCGACCATGACGAGGTCGAAGACCAGTTCGAGCCAGTGCGCGCGGCGCCCGCCGCGGATGACGACTTCGCCTCGCCCGCTCACGCGATCAACGGGCCGGGAGAGCGCGCACGCGGTTGTTCCGAGGGTTGTGCTCGAGCTCGACCATCCCCAGTGCCTCGAGCAGCGGGGGCAGGTACATGCCGAAACGTCCCCGGTATCCCTTCCGTGTGCCGTACCAGCCGCCGACCGGGTTGGACTCGGATCGTCCCCACGATTCCACCGTGCCGTCGGCCGCAGGCTTCTGCTCATCCGCGGCCCCGAGCGGGACCCAATCGTCCTGCGCCGTCAGCCAGGCGCGCAGGTCGTCGACCGCACGCGCCTGATACGTGAGCCGGGTGCTGCCGACCTGGCACACGAGCTGGTCACCGTCCAGGTGCATCGTGTATTCGGAGGTACCGGGTGCGGTGCGCAGCACCCACGGATCCGACGCCGTTCCCGTGCCCGTCATGACGCCTCCCCTTCGGCCCAGGATGCCGATCCCAGTGTGGCCCCAGGCGACACCCGCGGCAAGATGCCCGCGGGGCACGTCATCGCTCAGGGATAGACTCCTGTCTATGGGTCAGGCGGCGGATCTCACGTCTCTGGGTGATCCGACGCGGGCCCGCATCCTTCGTCTGATCCGCGACTCCCACGACGGCCGGATGCTGGTCGGGCACCTCGCAGAAGAACTCGACCTTCGCCAGCCCACCGTGAGTCACCATATGAAGGCTCTCCGCGAGGACGGCGTCGTCGTGCGCGAGCCGGACGGGCGTCGAGTCTGGTACTCGATCGCCGACGATCAGGCGGCGCGGGTGGATGCCCTTCTCGGTGGCGGTCAGCGGAGCGCGTCGCATCCAGACCTCGATCGCATCGCCGACGACCTCGCCGAGCGGTTCCGTGGCGTGTTCAGTCGCGAGACCATCCGGGCGAAGGTCGTCGAGAGCTATGAACTGCTCGCGAGCGGTTCGGACTCGCCGCTGCTCGCCAGCCGGACGGCGGCGTTCGCCGCGGCGCGGCTGAGTGCGCTCGAGGGCGCCGAAGCGCGCCCGAGTGACACGCCGACGATCCTCTTCGTCTGCGTGCAGAACGCCGGTCGGTCTCAGATGGCCGCCGGAATCGTCCGTCAGCTTGCGGGGGATCGCGTCACCGTGTGGACGGCGGGCTCCGAGCCTGCCGGCGATGTTCGCAGCAGCATCGTCGCCGCGCTCGATGAGATCGGCGTCTCCCTCGGCGGTGAGTTCCCCAAGCCGCTGACCGATGACATGGTGCGGGCGGCCGACGTCGTGGTCACCATGGGGTGCGGCGACGCCTGTCCCATCTATCCCGGCAGGCGATACCTGGACTGGGAGCTGGAGGACCCGGTGGGCAAGACGCCCGATCGGGTTCGCGCCATCCGCGATGACGTCGAGGTGCGCGTGCGCGCACTGCTGGCGGACGTGATCGTCGGAGGAGACAGCGAGCCGCGCAGTCTCTAGAGTGCGGCCTGATTGTCGCCGGTCGCGATGCGCCGCAGGGGAACGCGAGGCGTGGGGTCATTCCCGGCGCGCCGCGGCCTTCACCTCGGTGTCGTGCACGGTCGCGTGGTCCTCGGGCGAGAGGTCGAGGGGGCCGAGTTCGATGTCGACGCGGTCGATGCGGTCGGTGAACCGGAACGGCGGGCGATAATCGGCCGTCACAGGCTGGCCGGTGTCCTCTCCGATGCCGAAGGTGTCGACGCCGAAGCGGGCGAACACCGACTTCTCCAGTCTTCCCGTCGCGACCACCGCGCCGTCGACGGTGAGAGTCAGACCGGCGCCCTTGCCGATGCCGCCGCCGTCGTAGTCGAACCCGATTGCGACGAGCGCAGCTCCCTCGGCGAGCGGCTCGGTGCCGAGGAGCGTCGTGTGGTCGCCGTAGTAGTTGTAGTCGAAGGCGGGCACGCCGTCCTTGACGTACAGCGAGATGCCGCCGGCGACGCCGCCGAGCGCCACGATGACGCCGTTCGTCGCCGTACCGCGGGTGTGGATGCGGGCGGTGATCGTGTAGCTGCGATTCTTCATCGAGGGGGCCGCGGTCTCGGGCAGGCGGGTCGCACCCTCGTAGAACGTGAAGCTCGTCGCCGCGGGATCGGACCCTGGTGCCGCCGGCTTGGGTGTGAGCAGGCGTGCGACTCCGCGATCGTCGAGCGGGTACACGTGGTACTTCTCCGCCGCGACGTCGAACTTCGCCTTCATCTCGGCCAGCTTCTCGGGCATCGCGTCGGCGAGGTCGCTGGCCTCTGAGAAGTCCGCGTCCAGGTGGTACAGCTCCCAGCGGTCGTTCTCCCATCCGCCGGGTGCGATCTGCTGTTCCCACGGTTTGGTGTGCTGGGCGTTCGCCTTCCAGCCGTCGTCGTAGATCGACCTGTTGCTGAGGATCTCGAAGTACTGGTTGGTGCGTCCTTCGAAGGCGGGATCGGTGAAGCTCGACAGGAACGACGCCCCTGCCAGCGGAAGCTGCTCGATTCCGTTGACGATCGACGGCATCGTCACCCCGGCGGCTTCGTACAGCGTCGGGGCGATGTCGACCAGGTGCAGGAACGGTGCTCGCGGCGCCGGATCGTGCGCGATGCGCGCCGGCCAGGTCACCACCATCGGGTTGCGCGAACCGCCCAGATGGGACGCCACCTGCTTCACCCACTGGAACGGGGTGTTCCCCGCCCACGCCCAGCCGACCGGATAGTGAGGCTCGGTCTCAGGTCCGCCCAGCTTGTCGAGGTCGGCGATGATCTCGTCGATCGTGGGCGTGATGCCGTTCAGGTTCTTGATCTCGTCGAGGGTGCCGTCCGGGCCGCCCTCGGAGGATGCCCCGTTGTCTCCGACGATGTACAGCACGAGCGTGTTGTCGGCGTCCGGGAGCTCCTTGATCGCGTCCAGCAGCCGGCCCACCTCATGGTCGGTGAACGCGAAGTAGCCCGCGTAGTTCTCGAAGAGCGCGCAGTACACCTGCTTCTGCTTGTCGCTCAGGCTGTCCCACTCGGGTACCCAGTCGGGGCGTGTCGTGAGCTGGGCGTCTTCCGGAACGATGCCCATGCGCTTCTGGTTCTCGAAGACCGTCTCGCGGTACTGCTCCCAGCCCATGTCGAACGAGCCCGCGAACTTGTCGCGCCACTCCTTGGCGACATGGTGCGGCGCGTGCATCGCGCCAGGCGCGAAGTACAGGAAGAACGGCTTGTTCGGCGCGACGGACTTGGCGTACCGCATGCGGCTGATGGCGCGATCGGTCATGTCCGACATGAAGTGGTAGCCCTCTTCGGGTCCTCGGTCGGGCTCGACGGGCGTCGTGTTCTCGAACAGCACGGGGTAGTACTGGTGGGTCTCACCCGCGTTGAACCCGTAGAAGTACTCGAAGCCCATTCCCGTAGGCCAGCGATCGAACGGGCCGGCGACGCTGGTCTCCCAGTCCGGGGTGTTGTGGTTCTTGCCGTACCACCAGGTCGAGTAGCCGTTGTCCTTCAGCACCTCCGCGACCGTGGCCGTCGTCTTCGGGATCATCGTGGTGTAGCTCGGGAACCCGGTGGCCCACTCCATGAGGAAGCCGTTGCCGGCATCGTGGTGGTTGCGCCCGGTGAGGAGCGCGGCGCGCGACGGTCCGCAGACGGCCGTCGTGTGGAAGCGGTTGTAGCGCAGCCCTTCGCTGGCGAGCTTGTCGAGGTGCGGTGTGGGGATCAGTCCGCCGAACGTCGAGGTCTGCCCGAACCCGACGTCGTCGAGCAGGATCACGACGATGTTCGGCGCCCCCTCGGGTGCCGTCGGGATGCGGGGCCACGCGGCCGTCGACTCCTGATAGGTCTTTCCGATCACGCCCTCGAACGGCGCAGGCGGATACGGCAGAGCTGTCTCGTCACCCATGCGGCAATCCTTGCACTGCGTGTCGACGGCGATCGCCAACGGCGCCGCCTCGTCCCGATGCGGGTCGCCGGTCAGAAAGCGCCGAGACCGTGCAGCGCTTTGATCGCGAACCAGATTCCGAAGACCAGTCCGATCACGATCATCAGCACGCGGTTGTGGCGCGCCAGCCAGCCCGAAACTGCGTCGAGGACGGCGGCGGAACGGTGAGGCGCGGCGGCGACGGTGACGATGATCCCCAGATGCGTCGCGCTTGAGAGCATGATGTAGGCGAGGAAGATCGCCGCGGCTTCGAGAGCTCCCGGCTGATCGTCGGCGATCGCTCCGACGGCGGTGAGCGTGAAGACCCAGAACTTCGCGCTGATCAGCATGAGACCAGCGCCGAGAAGGAAAGCTCTGCCTGAGCCGAACGAGTCCAGGGCGCTCATCCACTTCGGGGGTGCCGCGTCAGGATCGGTGTGGCCGAGCAGCTGTTTGAGAGCGCCCGCGAGGAAGAGGATCGCGACGACCAGGAGGAGGGCGGATGTGATCGGCGTGGTCCCGTCGTCGGACTCCGCGCCGGCGACGGCGGGGGAGGCGAAGACGAACCCGAACAGCGCGCCCTGCACGAGCATCACGCCGGCGCGACCGGCCACCCAGGCGGATGCGGTGCGCACACCGTGCGGACCGCGCACGAGCAGGACGGTGATCGTCAGCTGCACGGGGACGACGGCGGCTCCGACGATGAGCGGCACGAGCGTCGTCCACAGCTCCACGTCAACCGCCCTCAATCCGGATGTCGAGTGCCAGGTTAGGCCCTCCGGCGCGGACCTGCCCCCACACCTGCGCCGCTGCACATCCTCTTCAGTCGTCGGCCGCCGTCGCCGGCATCCGATCATGGCCACGGCGGGCAGGCGCGCGCGTCCTCCCTGTCGCCAGAAGAGCAGCGACCAATGCGATCGCCGTGACGGCGGCGCAGACGAGGAATGCGCCCGAGAACCCGGCAGGCGTGCTCGCGATGGCGAAGATGGCACCGGACAGGATCGCCCCGACGCGGCGGGTGTTCGTGAACAGGCCGGAGGCAAGACCCGGGCGCGGGATGATGTCGAGGAACAGGGTGAGCCCGACGCCGACCACGGTGGCGAAGGACCACGCGTTGAGCAGCTGCGCGGCGGCGAGACCGATCGGGTCGCGCACGATCGCCATCACGAGGTAGTACGCGACTCCGACGGCGATGCCCACGATCAGCAGGGGGATCTGGCCGAACCGGCCGCTGAGGCGCCCCAGCAGCATGAGCGCCGGGATCTCGGCGAGTGCGGCGATGCCGAGTGCGATCCCGCCCCAGACGGCGGGTGCGTGCAGTCCGTCGACGACGTAGAGCGTCATCGCCGACGTCACCGTCGCATTCGCCGCCTGCAGCAGCACGAACGCGCCGACGAGTGCGATGACCCGCGCAAGCGGCAACGGTGCGGGAGTCTCGCCGTCATCGTCGCGTTTCGCGGGACTGCCCGCGGTGCCGGAGCGGCGCAGCCCGAGCACCGTGGCGATGCCGACAAGCGCGATCACTGCGATCGCGACGAGCACGCTGCGGATGCCCAGCGTGCCGGCGAGCAGCATCGCCACCGGCGGGCCGGCCACCCACGCGACGGACACCATCGCCCGGGTGTTCATCACGGCCGCACGCCCGGTGCCGACGGCGCGAAGGTGGGCGAAGAACAGCGACGACCCCACACCCGCTGGCCCACCCAGCACCACCAGCCCCAGGATCGCGAGGGTGAGCGAGTCGGTCAGGGCGAGCACGGCTGCCATGGCGAGGGTGAGGATGCCGCACACGAGCATCCACGCAAGGTAGTCGCCGCGCCGGTCGGCCCACATCGGGATGACGAGTGCGGCGACGAAGCCGCTCGCGTTGTACAGCGCGAGCGCGAGGCCGATCTGCGCGTTCGTCGCTCCGAGGAGGCTGGACAGCAGCAGCGCGAGCGCGGTGTTCAAGAACGCGAACTGGAGTCCCCACGTGAAGGCCGTGCCCTGGGTGAAGAGAGCACCGGCGAGCCGGCGGGGTGCGGCGGCGGACGTGCGGGTCACGTCAGGCCAGGCGGCGGGCGCTCAGCCAGCGGACCATCTCAGGGTCGCGGTGGTCGAAGAACTGCGAGCCGCCCTCGTCGAGGGTCGCGACCTGCGCCATGTCATCGGCGTCCAGTGCGAAGTCGAAGACGTCGAGGTTCTGCGCCATCCGTTCGGGGTTCACCGACTTGGGGATCACGACGACTTCGCGCTGGATCATCCATCGCAGTACGACCTGTGCGACGGACTTGCCGTGCTTGTCGCCGATGGCGGTGAGCAGATCGTTCGTGAAGAGCCCGTTCTTGCCCTCGGCGAACGGGCCCCAGGACTCGATCTGCACGCCTTCGGCCTTGAGGATCTCGTGGTCGGCGACGCGCTGGTGGAACGGGTTGGTCTCGATCTGGTTCACGGCGGGGACGATCTCGTTGTTGAGGATGAGGTCGATGAGCCGGTCGGCGGGGAAGTTCGACACGCCGATCGCGCGGGCGCGGCCCTCGGCGTTCAGCTTCTCCATGGCACGCCATTGTCCGTAGTAGTCGCCGAACGGCTGGTGGATCAGGTAGAGGTCGATGTAGTCGAGGCCGAGTTTGCGCAGCGAGTCGTCGAACGCGGTCGCGGTGTTCTGCTCGGCCGGAGCGTCCTGCACCCACAGCTTCGTCGTGACGAACAGTTCGTCGCGGGGGATGCCGGACTTCGCGATCGCGGCACCGACGGCTGCCTCGTTCTGGTAAGCGGCGGCGGTGTCGATGAGCCGGTATCCGGCGGCGAGCGCGGCGGTGACGGCGGCCTCGGTCTCTTCGGGGCCGACCTGGAAGACACCGAAGCCGAGGACCGGCATCTCGATGCCGTTGTTGAGGGTGACGGTCTGCATCGTCGTTCCTTTCGGTCGTGGCATCCAGTCCAACGCGCTCTCGCGGATCGGGGAAGGTGCTGCTGTTCCACGTACTGCCAGGTCCTCCCACCGCGCAGGGGGGACCGCCTAGCGTGGACGGCATGGACGCCAGCCTTGAGGTCCGCGAGTTCCTCCGCACCCGCCGCGACCGGATCAGCCCGGCCGAGGCGGGCATCGTGGGCGGTGGCAATCGGCGGGTGCCGGGTCTCCGCCGTGAGGAGGTGGCGTTCCTCGCCGGGGTCAGCGTCGACTACTACGCCCGTCTCGAACGCGGCAACCTCGCCGGCGTGTCCGACGAGGTCCTCGACTCCATCGCGTCCGTGCTGCACCTCGACGACGCCGAGACCACCCACCTGCACGACCTCGCCCGAGCCGCGCAGCCCGTCTCGCCCTTGCGACGTCGGAAGCCGAGCCCCAGCACGACGGTGCGGCCGAGTCTGCAGCGGTTCCTCGACTCGATCACCGAGTCGGCGGTGTGGATCCGCGACGAGCGGATGGACTTCATCGCGGGCAACGCGCTCGGCCGTGCGGTGTATGCGCCGATCTTCGAGGATCCGAGCAGCGACGGCGGCAACAACGCCCTGTTCACCTTCCTCAGCCCCGCTGCCCGCAGCTATTACCCCGACTGGGAGCGAGGCGCCGACGACATCGTCGCCACCCTCCGTCTGTACGCCGGACGCAGCCCTCGCGACAAGGGGCTCAGCAGTCTGATCGGCGAGCTCATCACCCGCAGCGACGACTTCAACCGGCGCTGGGCGGCACACAACGTCCGCCACCACCGAGCCGGTGCCAAGCGGATCAACCACCCTGCCGTCGGCGATCTCGAGCTCACCTATGAAGGGATGCTGCTCCCCGACAACCCCGGGTGGACGATGTTCGCCTTCACCGCGGAGCCGGGCACGCCGTCCGCGGAGCGACTTGCGCTCCTGGGCAGCCTTGCGGCGAACTCCATCACATCGCACCACGAGTCCGCCACAGCGCCGCCGGACCAAGGCTGACGCCCGACCGATCCCGGCGGAAAGCGCTGACGGTGCAGGTCTCGTCGTCGACGAGCTCATGCCCGTCGACGAAGTCGCAAACAGCCCATCGGCATCGTCGAGATCCACGGAGGTCCGGGGTGCTCACCGACCGAAAGCGAGCGACAACCCTGCCACGGGATCTGACTCGAGTCGCGATCCCTGGAAAACACGGGGATCACAGGTGCGGAGGATGGGGGATTCGAACCCCCGAGGGGTTTCATCCCCAACACGCTTTCCAAGCGTGCGCCATAGGCCACTAGGCGAATCCTCCGGGCGGTCCCGGAGGACCAGAGAACATCCTACCCTGACGCGGCTACCGTCCCTGCACAGGCGCCGTGCCGGCGTAGACGCTGCCGGGACGGATCACGAGCGACCTCGGCGCGAGCAGAGCCAGGACGCGGCGCGATGGCGGCACCGAGGCCAGCAGCGATGCGCGGACGGCCGTCGCCGCGTCGGCCGCGGCATCCCCCATCCAGTACGAGCGGGTGCCGGCACGCGAGTAGCTGACCCGCTCGATCGCGATGAGGACGGTGTTCATCTCGGATGCCGGGACCCCATGCTGCGAGATGAGCCGCTGCGCGAACGCACGCGGCGTCTCGCTCGCGGGAACCTGGACGCCGATGTCGATCGCCGCGTCCTGGACGGCCTGCCACGCCGCCGCCGCGTCGCCGCGGCGAGCGGACGCATCCTGCTGGCGGCGCCGCAGCTCGCGGGCGAGGAACGGCAGGGCGAGCACGAACAGGACGAGCACGACGACGCCGAACAGGGGGAGCGGATCGATGGCGGACCGCGTCGCCCCCGACTCGGACGCGTTGCGCTGCTGATCGGGGTCGATGGCGCTCGGGTCGACGGAACGCGACGGGGCCGGGCTCGCGCCGGGCGTCGGGGTGTCGGCGCCCTGGCCCTGGCCGGGAAGCGCGGCGGCAGGCGAGAACGTGGTCGGCACGCCGAGACTCACGGTCGGCTCGAACGGGATCCAGCCGACGCCCTCGAAGAAGACCTCGGGCCATGCGTGCAGCTGCGAGCTCTTTACCTCGTACACGGTCTGCCCATCGATGGTCTCGGCGGTCGCCTCGCCGGGCAGGTAGCCGACGACGATGCGCGACGGGATGTGGAGCGTGCGCGCCATGAGGGCGAACGCCGACGCGAAGTGGACGCAATAGCCCTGCTTGACCTCCAGGAACTGCGCCACGGCTTCGGCGCCGCTGCCGTCGAAGCCGTCCTCGACGGGTGCCTCGAGCGAGTACGTGAAATCACCGCCGCGGAACCACCGCTGCAGGGCGATCAGTTTGTCGTAGTCGGTGGCCGCGCCGGCGGTGACCTGCGCCGCCGTCTCGGCGATGATCGGCGGCAGGTCCTCGGGCAGCTGCGTGGTGTCGTCGCGCACCTGGGCGCCGCCCGAGACGAGCGCGCGCATCTGCTCCAGGGAGGGGCGTGGCGGATCGTAGACGACCTCGTACGACTGCGCCTGCGTGGAGCCGCTCGCGGTGGCGACCGTGCGGTTGTACGGCACGGCGCCCCAGAGCCCGTTGAGACCCGTCACCGACTCCGCCGGGTACGGCACCGGTGCCCACACCGTGTCGAGGTTCACGACGTCGATCTTGGTCGTGTACTCGGTGGTGTCGATGTCGTCGTTCAGGTCGATCTCGCCGAACGCCCTGTCGCTCGAGAGCGCGACCGTCTGCGAGCGATCGGGCTCCCACACGTCGCCCTCGAACTTGCTGAGCGTGGTCGCACGCAGGTAAGGCACGACCGGCGCATCGGTGCGCACCTTGATGACCACGGTGTCCTGCGGCCGACGCAGGTCGTCGCCGAGCTGGAGGGTCGCGTCGATCCCTGCACCAGGGCCGACACCGCCGCCCGCGCGGGCGGGGGCGGGCAGGGTCGGGGTGGCGATGACGGCGACCACGATCGCGATCGCGCCGATTCCCACCGCGGTGGCCGGCACGCCGGCGGTGCGCTCGGCCTCCCGCTCGAGCGGCTTCTCGCGCGAGCGGGTCTCGGACCGGATGAGGAACAGGATGGTGACGGCCAGGAACACGAAGCCCATGACGTCGACGTCGCCGGGCACGGCGATCGCCGGGATGAGCGAGACCGCGATGATGCCGACCGACCCGAGGAGCGGCATCCGCGCCGTCACGACGACATGATCGACGATGATCGTGAGCAGGCCCATCGCACCGACGATCACGAACGCGAGCGACAGCGTCGGCTCGAGGGGCGCCGCACCGAGGGTGATCTCCTGCATCGCGTTGCCGACGAGGATCGGCACGGCGTGGAAGGTCTCCAGCGTCGGGATCACCCACAGCAGCGCCGTCTCGCGGAGGAACACGAGGGTCAGGAACACGACCCACACGGCCAGCTCGATGAGGGTCACCGCGACGGCGGGCAGGCGGAAGCGCCGGGCGTTGTAGCCCGCCGCGAGCACGAGGGCGGCCAGGATGAGGGCACCGATGAGCCACGCTCCGGACTGGACGACGCGGACCACGGGCAGCAGCGCCGCGAGCAGCGCGGCGAGGATCGCGAACGTCAGCAGGCGCTGCCCGCCGCGAGGGGCGACGCGGTCGGCATCATCCGAGGACATGGCTCACCCCGCGTCCGACCGCGTTGCCCCACGCGACCGACAGGTCGCGGTCGGGGTCGATCCGGGCGATGTGCCAGCCGTGGTCGGCGGCACGGTCGAGTGCATCGCCCATGGGGCTCGTCGACAGCACGAACGGCATCGTGCTGTGGTGGGCGATGGGGCCGATGGCGTCGGCGTCGGCCGGATCCAGCCGTCCGACGATCAGCACGACGGGACCCGTCGACAGGCCCGTGAACAGGCGCGGCAGTCGCGCCAGCAGGTCGTCGCGCTGCGCGGTCACGGTCGCGAACTGCGCGAGCATGCGGTCGACCTCCGTCATGTCGCCGCCGTCGATGCGCTCGGTGAGCACATGACCTTCGCTGTCGATCACCTCGACCGCGTAGCCGTCGTGCACGAGCCGCGCGACCACCGAGACGCAGGCCGAGACGCCGGCCTCGAACGCGGGATCGGCTCCGGGCTCGCGCAGCGCGTCCATCGACCACCGGAGCGCCGAGCGATCGAGCACGACCGTCGCCTCCGGCGTCGACTCCTGCTCCTCCTGGCGCACCATCAGCTCGTCGCGGTGCGCGGTGGCGCGCCAGTGGATGCGGCGCATCGAGTCCCCGGGCGCATACGGCCGCGCGACCAGGTTGTCGGCGCCCTGACCGATCTGGTTGGTGGTGGTGTGCAGCGTGCCCCCGGTGGCGCCGGCGTAGTCGACGAGGGGGGAGAGGTCGATGACCGCCGGTGCGACCGTGACAGGCGTGCGGCCCGAGAACGCGATGGTGCGGCGGGCGAGCCCGAACGGGTCCGACGACGTCACGGTCAGGGGGCCGATGGAGTGGACGCCGCGCCGGGCGCCGGTGATCGTGTACGACAGGTTGACGACGCGTTCGCCGCCTCCCGCGCCGCTGCGCAGGCCCGAGCCGAGCGCAGGGAACGGGCCTTCGGCCTTGCCCCGCAGGCCCTTGGGGAGCGCATCGCGCCAGGTCCCCGGCGGCGTCGGCAGCGCCGTGCGCACACCGACCCGCACCGACACCATGGTCTCGCGGCCGACCGAGGCGACGTCGGGCACCAGCGACCGCGTGACCACGTCGGTGCGGCGCCCGAAGTACAGCGACACGACGCTCCCCCCGACCGCCGCCAGCAGCAGCACACCGAAGTACGTGAGCTCGACGATGCCGGTCTCGTTCGCCACGATGAAGCACGCGACGGCGAGGACGACGGCGCCCGTGCCCCGCACGGTGAGCGGCCATGCCCTTCTCATCGCATCCTCCCCGATGCTCCGGCGCGGACGCGCTGCGCGTCGCAGCCCCGTCCCCTCGTCCTTCGGCCTTGCCCCATGCTCGTGCCTTCGCCTGGATCCCCCTGCGCCCCCGATGTCACTGCCGCGCGGCGATGGGCACGCGCACGCTCCCCGCGACGCGCTCGAGGATCGTCGTGATCGCGTCCGCCGCCGTGCCGGTGCGCGCCCCTCCCGCGGAGCGGGTCGGGATGAGGCGGTGCGCGAAGACGGGCAGCAGCAGCGCCGTGACGTCGTCCGGGATGACGAACGAGCGTCCGTCGAGCGCCGCCCACACCTTCGCGGCGCGCACCAGCTGCAGCGTCGCCCGCGGGCTCGCGCCCAGTCGCAGGTCGGCGTGCGTGCGGGTCGCCTGCGACAGCGACACCGCGTAGTCCTCGATCGCCGGGGCGACGTGCACGGCGCGCGCCCACGCGATGAGACTCGTCACCTGCTCGGCCGACACCACCGCCTTGAGCTGGTCGAGCGGGTTGACGGTGTCGCGCTGGCGCAGCATGAGCGCCTCGGAGCGCGCGTCGGGGTACCCCATCGAGATGCGCATCATGAACCGGTCGCGCTGCGCCTCGGGGAGGGCGTACGTGCCCTCCATCTCGAGCGGGTTCTGCGTCGCGACGACGAGGAACGGCTCGGGCACGTAATGCGTGCGGCCGTCGACGGTGACCTGGCGCTCCTCCATGGCCTCCAGCAAGGCCGACTGCGTCTTGGGGGAGGAGCGGTTGATCTCGTCCGCGATGACGATGTTCGCGAAGATCGCGCCCGGCTTGAACTCGAACTCGCGCTCGACCGGGTTGAAGACGCTCACCCCGGTGACGTCCCCGGGGAGCAGGTCCGGAGTGAACTGGATGCGGCGCACCGTGGCGTCCACCGAGGTCGCGAGGGCGCGCGCGAGCATCGTCTTGCCGACGCCCGGCACATCCTCGATCAGCAGGTGCCCTTCCGCCAGCAGGCAGACCAGCGCGCTGCGCACCGCGTCGGGCTTGCCGTCGATGACGCTGCCGACGGCGTCGAGGATGGCGTCGGTGACCCGCGCGAATCCCTCGGCCGTGAGCGTGCCGGAGGCGCGGGATGCGGCATCCGTCCCCGTCATCTGGGCATCCGTTGCGGTATCGACCATCGGGGCCTCCTGTTCCGCCTCCCATCAGGCGGTTCGGCGGGTGGACGTGGGCGTCCTCGCCCACGGCTCGATACTAACCACGCGTCACGGGGCGCGGCACTGGGAGATCGCTGGATGCCGCCGCCCGGCCTGCCCGGCTAGACCAGCGCGCCGGCGGCCATGAGCAGCACCGAGACGCCCATGCAGGCCAGCTGCACGCGGTCGAGCGCGCGATGGGAGCGGGTGAGCAGCCCTGCCGAGAGCACGGCGTACGCGACCGCGCCGACGACCGCCGCGGTCGCGAGCAGCGGCCCGCCGGAACCGCCGTGCGCGTGCGTGGAGACCTGCCCGGAGAGCGGGCCGGATGCGGCGCCGTGCGCCATCCCGAGCTGCAGGGCCGCCATGGCGACCAGCCCCAGTGCGGTGTGCACGGTCATGCCGCCGCGCGGCCTCGACGGCACACCGCGACGCCGCGGCGAGCTCGCGGCGGCCAGTACCATCGCCGTCGCGATCAGGGCCGCGGCCCAGTACACCGGTGCCACGAGCCGGGTGAGCACGGCGTCCAGCATCGCGGCGAGCATGAGCGCGGACGCGACGGCGTCGGGCCACCGCGCCCGGCCGCGGTCGGCTGCCAGGCAGCAGGCGCCGATCGCGGCCGGGGCGATGGCCCAGGCATGGAGCAGTTCGGTCACGGATCAACCGTGGTGGTGGTGCTCGCCGTGCGCGTGACCGTGAGCGCTCGAGTCATGTCCGTGAGCGACCGGCGTCGGGCCGTAGCCGCCGGTCGCGCCGTGCACGTGGCCGGTGCCGGCCGAGCAGTGCGCGGACTCGGGGGCGGGCACGTTGAGGGTGGGATTGCGCTCGAAGAAGTTGTACGGCTTGAGCGTGAACTTGGCGTAGTCCATGGGCATCACCGGCCAGTCCTCGTTGCGGGGGAAGTGCGTGAGGCCGAAGGTGTGCCACAGCACGACGTCCTCGCCGATCAGCGGTTCGTCCCCGGCGATGAAGGCGGGGATGCCGCCGCCGCCCGGGTGCTGGTTCACGAAGTCGCCCGCCGCGTAGCGCTCGGCCGGGTCGTACTTCGTGACGAACAGGTTCTTCGTGGCGAACGCGGCCCGCGAGGCGATCGACGACTCGTCGTCGGCGAGCAGCACGGGCGTCTCGGTCGGGAACAGGACGTACGAGGTCGGCTGGCCCATCGACGTCGTCTTGTCGGTCGAGGCGATCTGCCACACGCGGTTGCGCGCGCCGTCGGCGAGACGTCCGGACTCCTTCTCCGAGGCGATGGGGGTGACGCTCTTCGTGAAGGCGTTTCCGGCGGGGTTCGCGGCCGAGACCGGCACGCGCACCGCATCGATCTCGTTGACCACGTTCGCGACGCCGTCGACCGTCATGTCCAGCCGCGCCGAGAACAGGTGCTGGTGGTACGGGGCGCCGAGGCCCGGAGCGACCTCGGAGGCGAAGCCGTAGGGGGACCCGTCCTCATTGAGCCCGGGGTAGGCCGACGTGAAGAGGATGCCGGTCAGCTTCGCCTCGCACTCGATCGTGCCGTCGAGGTACAGGTACCAGAAGAACCCATAGTCGTAGTTGCCGACCGTCGTGAAGAACGAGATGACCAGTCGCCGCGAGCGGCGCACCTCGGCGGCGCCCGTGAAGAGGTCGGTGTGCTTCCACAGCGACCCGAAGTCCTCCTCGTGCAGGCAGACGCCGTTGCGCACCGTGCGCGGCATCCCGAGCTCGTCCGGAAGGACGGCGTCGACGTAGGTGATGTCGCCCACGCAGTCGCAGCCGAGCTCGAGCTCGTTCGTGTAGCGGCCGAACAGGTACTCGCCGGTGTCGAAGTAGTTCTGCCAGAAGCGGTTCGGCTGCGGGTCGGCGTACGGCACGACCATCTCGCTGATCGAGCCGCGGTACATCACCGGTCGCCCGGCGAAGGACAGCTGCCGCAGGATGAGGCCCTCGCGGGTGTCGAATCCGATGCGGAAGTCCCACTCGCCCCACGTCACGTGCTCGTCCTCGACGGTGAAGCTGGACCCCTCGGGCTGGGTGATCACGATGGGCTTGAGGCCCTCCAGCGCGGGGCCCTGCAGCTCGGGGTCGTCGTAGTTGCCGCTGGTCTGCGGCACGTCGTAGCCGGGGTTGTCGACGATCTTGGTCAGCGTGCGCGCCGCGACGTCGATGTAGGCCGTCAGCCCGTCCACGGGGTGCGCCCACGGGTGGTCGGCGGCGTGGAACTGCTGGAACGCGAAGGTGCGCAGGATGCGGCGCCCTGCCTCCTCCTCGTATCCGTAATTGCCTGCCGACAGCGGCACGAGCACGACGTCGTCGGGCGTGAGGCCTCGGGCGGCGAGGGCGGCGACCCACTCCTCGCTCTCGTTCGCGATCACGCCGACCTCTTCGAACTCGGCGTCGAGGATGGGCAGCTGGCCGGCCGTGCCGTCCAGCGTCGTGGACGAGACCACCGCTCCGGTCGCGAGCGACACGACGAGGTCGAGAGACAGCGCGGAGCGCATGTCGAGCAGCTGCACGCGTGCGCGGCGCTCCGGCAGCGGGCCGGTTCCGGCCTCCCACGCGAGCACCTCGGGCTTGGGGGCCTCCTCGAGCCCGACGTAGGCGAACCGGGTGGCGTCGTTCGTGGTCTCCAGCCCGAGGACGATGGTGCGCACGGCTGCGATCTCGGCGGGTGAGAGCGAGGCCAGGGGATGCTGCGGAGCCGGCGGTGCGACGAAGCCCTGGGCGGCCGCGATGTCGGTGATGGTCATGATTCTCCTTTGTTGCGGGTGACGCGGGATCGGTCGCGGGCCTCAGCCGGCGATCGAGTCGGTGAGCTTGACGTAGGCGGCGGGACGCCGGTTCTTGATCCAGGCGGCCTGGACGTACCCGATGGCAGGCACCACCACGACGAGGCCGAGCAGGAACCAGCTGACGGCGCCGAACACGGGGTTGCCGTCGGCGTCGACGTCGCCGACCATGATCGGGAAATACGCGACGATGAGCGCGGCCGACAGCACCAGACCGACGAAGCCGAGGGCCGGGGCGATCATCGTGTTCCACACGCGGCGGTCCTTCTTCGTCTTCAGGAAGTAGACGATGACGGCCACGGAGGTGACAGCCATGAGGATCGCGATCGCGAGCGTCGCGACGCCGGCGAACCACGTGAAGACCTGCAGCACGGGGTCCAGGCCCAGCACCGCGAAGACGGCGATCAGCACGACCGCTGTGGCGGTCTGGACGAACGACGACACGTGCGGCGAGAGGTGCTTGGCGTGCACGGCGCCGAGCTTGTCGGGCAGCACGCCGGCGTTGGCCATCGAGTGCTGGTACCTCGTGACGACGTTGTGGAACGACAGGACGCACGCGAACATCGCTGTGATGAGCAGGATGTTGACCGCGACCTCGCCGAACGGTCCGAGGTAGCGGGCCATCGTCGCGATGATGAAGGTGCCGGGATCTTCGGCGATCTTGTCGATGACGCCGCTCGGGCCCCACGCCATGACCAGGCCCCACGAGGCGAGCGTGTAGAAGACGCCGATGCCGATGACCGCCGCGTACGTGGCACGCGGGATCGTGCGGTTCGGGTCCTTCGCCTCGTCACGGAAGATGGCGGTGGCCTCGAAGCCGATGAACGCGGCGATCGCGAACATCAGTCCGACGCCGGGGGAGCCGCCCGCGATGTTCGCCGGCTCGAACGGGGCGAGGCTGAGTCCCTCCGCACCTCCGGTCGCCACGACCACGACCACCATGGCGAGGACGATCCCGACCTCGGCGACCAGGAGCACGCCGAGCACCTTGCTCGACAGGTCGATGTGGCGGTAGCCGAGAACGCCGACGACGGCGATCGTCGCCAGCGACATGAGCCACCAGGGCAGGGTCGGGCCGCCGAGGGACTGCAGGGTGACCGAGAGGATGTAGCCGATGTAGCCGTACACCGACACCTGGATGGTCGTGTAGGTCAGCATCGCGATCCAGGCGCTCGCCAGTCCGGTCGAGCGGCCGAGGCCGTAACCGACGTAGGTGAAGAACGCGCCGGGCTTGGGCACGTGGCGGGTCATCGCCGCCAGGCCCACCGAGAAGAGCAGCAGGATGACGGCGCTGATCGCGTACAGGGCGGGGAAGCCGATCCCGTTGCCGAGCAGCATGCCCAGCGGGGCGGCGCCGCCGATCACGGTGAGCGGGGATGCGGCGGCCACCACCATGAAGACGATGGCGGTGACTCCGAGCGAGCCGGTGAGCGTCCGCGTGGCGGAGGCGGCGACTCCCTTCGATTCGAGCTGGGTCATGGCGGGACCTCCGAGACGAACGCGGGAACGGGATGCAGCGAGCCTCTCGTCGCCCGGTTGCGCGACCGTCTCCCGCCGATGAAACCTCCCGCATCCCGAGTGAGACCGCGGTCGCACGGTGTCTCATTCGGGCGACACACCCGCGAAACACGGGGGAAGCGGGGTGGCAACCGCGGCCGCGTAGCCTCGTGCGCGCACCACCGGAGGCGACATGACCGCACTCGAGCGCGCGATCGCGCGTCCTGACCCCGTCCACGAGTTCGGGGCTCGCTCACCGCTGTACGGCCTCGACCGTCGCAGCGTGGGGTTCCTCGATGTCCTCGCGCAGTCGGTGGCCGCCGTGGCGCCGGCAGCGGCGGCGACCACCGTGGTGCTGCTGGTCGCCGGGATCTCGCCGGCCGCGACGGTGCTGTCGATCGTGCTGGCCGGCGTGCTGAGCCTGCTCGTGGCGCGAACCATCGCGCAGTTCGCCCGCCGGTTCGCGGCCGCCGGGTCGACGTACACCTACACGGCGCGCGGTCTCGGCCCGGGGGCCGGGCTGGCCGCGGGAGCGGCGGTCCTCGTCGGCTACGGCGCCATCGCGATGTTCGCGCTGCTGGGAGGCGCCTACTACATCACGTTCCTGCTGCGCGCCGTCTGGCCGGATGCCGGCGGCCCGGGAGGACTCGCCGCGGTCCTCGCCGCCGAGGCGGCCTTCGTCGCCGTCGTGCTCGTGCGCGGCATCCGCATCTCCTCCCGCATCGCGCTGGTCGTCGAGGTGCTCTCGGTGGCCCTCATCGCCGTGCTGCTGGTGGTGCTGCTCGTGCGCATCGGCCCCGTGGACCCTGCGCGCGTGCTGGGCTTCGAGGAGTTCGATCCCGCGGCGCTCGCCGCGGGATCGGTCATCGCCATCACCGCGTTCGTGGGGTTCGAGAGTGCGTCGACGCTCGGCGTCGAGGCACGGTCTCCGCTGCGGACGGTGCCGCGGGCCATCGTGTGGACGGTCGTCCTCTCGGGCGGCCTGTACGTGCTGGCCGCGGTGGCTCAGGTCGCCGGCTTCGACGCCCTCGGCGCGCCCCTGGCCGAGAGCGCCTCGCCGATCAACGAGCTCGCGTCGGCGTACGGTCTCGGCGGCTGGGGCGTCGTCGCCGATCTCGGGATCGCGGCATCCTTCCTCGCGTGCGCGATCGGATCGACGACGGCCCTCACCCGCGTCCTGTTCACGATGGGACGCGACGGGGTCCTGCCCGCGCCGGCGGGCAGCGCGCACGCGCGGTTCGGCACGCCCATCGGCGCGGTCGCCCTCTCGTTCCCGGTGATCGCCGGCGTGCCGTTCCTGCTGCTGCTGGGCGGGCTCGATGTCCGCGCCGCGATGCACGTGACGATCGCGGTCGGCGGTGCCGGCTACATCGTCGGCTACATCCTGGTGTGCGCGGCGGCGCCCGTGTTCCTCCGCCGCATCGGGGAGCTGACGGCGGGGACGGCGGTCGCCGCGATCGCGTCGGCGGTGGCGCTCACCGGCGCGCTCGTGACCTTCTTCGCGGTGGACGCCGCATCGGGGAGCGCCGCACTGTGGATCGTGCTCGCCGTGGCCGCGCTCGCCGGGGTCGCGGTCGCCGTCCGGCTTCGTCGCGGCACCCCGTCGCTGGCACGGATCGGCTCCTACGACGAGCCCGTGGCGTCGCAGGTGCTGGGCGGCGTCGCCCGCGACGAGCGGGGCGGCGGTGACTGACGGGCGTGCGGCCCCCACGCTGACGGCACGCCAGCCGAAGGCGGTGCACAGCGCCCTGACGGTGCTCGAGGCCGTCGCCCGCCTCGGCGCGGGCGCGAGCGCCCACGAGATCTCGCGGGAGCTCGGTCTTCCGCGGGCGACGGCCTACCGGCTCCTCAACATCCTCGTGCAGGACGAGTATCTGGTCCGCACCCCGGACCTCGCCGGCTTCGCTCTGGGCGCCAAGGTCGTGCAGCTGGCCGCGGTCGCCGCACCGCCGGCGCGACTCACTTCGGCGGCGAGGGGAGTGGTGGCCGATACCCGCGCGGCGCTGCGCGGCGGCATCCACGTCGTGTTCTTCGTGGACGGCCGCGTGACGGTCGTCGACGCGGACCCCGACTTCCCGCTGTCGGATGCGGTGCGCCTGGTGCGCGAGCCCGAGCGCTTCGCGATCGGTCGGCTGCTGCTGCTCGAGCGCGGCGTCGCCGACCCGGCGGCGGCCCGCGACTTCGCGGAGCTCGGGGCGACCCGGCAGCTCGGCGAGCTCGCGCCGGCGTACGGCTGCGTCGCGGTGCCGATCCTCGACGGCGCCGGCCGGTTCGCCGGCGCCCTGGGGTTCTCGGGCTCCCGCCACCGGGCGGACGATCCGACGGACGTCCTGACGGTCCTGCGACCGGCCGCCGCGCGCCTCGGTCCGCTGGTGGTGTGACTCGGCCCTCCGCGGAGCAGGTAGACTCGACTCAGCTCTCCGCGAGGCGGCATCCAGGCCAACTCCCCCAGGACGGAAACGTAGCAAGGGTAACCAGGCTCTGCCGGGTTCGCGGAGAGTCTTACTTTTCCCGGCGGTCTCTCTGTCGCCGGGTCGGAGCCCGCCCATAGGCTGGGTGAGTGGCGCAGAGTATCTACATCACGTCGGCAGAAGGCCACTCGGGCAAGTCCACCGTCGCCCTCGGCGTCCTCGACGCGCTGAGCCACGCGACACCGCGTGTCGGGGTGTTCCGGGCGATCGCGCGGTCCACCGTCGAGCGCGACTACGTGCTCGAGATGCTGCTCGACCATGACGGCGTCGACCTGCCGTACGACGAGTGCATCGGCGTCACCTACGACGACGTCCGTCATGATCCGGACGCCGCCCTCGCGACGATCGTCGAGCGCTACAAGGCCGTCGAGGCCCAGTGCGACGCGGTCGTCGTCCTCGGCAGCGACTACACCGACGTCGGCAGCCCCGCCGAGCTCGCGTACAACGCCCGCATCGCGGCCAACCTGGGCGCCCCGGTGCTGCTGGTGCTCGGCGGCCGGTCGGCGCAGAACGAGACCCAGCCCGAGCAGCTCGGCTCGTCGGTCGCCCGCACGCCCGCGGAGGTGGGGCAGATCGCGGATCTTGCGCTCGCCGAGCTCGCGCACGGGCGCGCGAAGCTGTTCGCGGTGGTCGCCAACAGGGCGGATCCGGCGCTGACCGGCGAGACGATTGCCGAGATCCGGCGCGCGGTGGCGGCATCCGCTGCCGCCCCTGTCGCGGGCGCGGCTCCTGTTCCGGTGTGGGCGATCCCCGAGGACCGCTTCCTCGTCGCGCCGTCGATCCGGGGCATCATGCGGGCCGTCGACGGCTCACTGCTCTCGGGCGACCCCGACCGGCTCACCCGGGAGGCGCTCGCGGTCGTCGTGGCGGGCATGTCGATGGTCAACGTGCTGCCGCGACTGCTGGAGGGCGCGGTCGTGATCATCCCCGCCGACCGCTCCGAAGTGCTGCTGGCGACCCTGCTGGCCAACGCGTCGGGCACGTTCCCGTCGATCTCGGGCATCGTCCTCAACGGCGGGTTCGAGCTGCCCGAGCCGGTGACGCGCCTGCTCGACGGGCTCGGCTCGAAGGTGCCGATCATCACGACAGAGCTCGGCACGTACGAGACGGCGGTGCGCATCATGAGCACGCGCGGACGCCTCGCCGCCGACTCCCAGCGCCGCTACGACACCGCGCTCGCGCTGTTCGAGCAGAGCGTCGACATCGACGAGCTGCTCACCGCCTTCGGCGTCGCACGGGCGACCGTGGTCACGCCCCTCATGTTCGAGTTCCAGCTCATCGAGCGGGCCCGCGGGCAGCGCAAGCGCATCGTGCTGCCCGAGGGCGACGACGACCGCGTGCTGCGCGCCGCGGCGACCGTGCTCAAGCGCGGCATCGCAGACCTCGTGATCCTCGGCGAGCCGTTCGAGGTCCGCGCCCGCGCGATCGAGCTGGGCATCGACATCCAGGGTGCGGAGGTGCTCTCGCCGCTGGACGCCGTGCACGTGCACAAGTTCGCCGAGGAGTACGCGCGATTGCGGGCGCACAAGGGCGTGACGGTGGCGCAGGCGGCGGACACCGTCACCGACGTCTCGTACTTCGGCACGATGATGGTCCACCTGGGCTTGGCCGACGGCATGGTGTCGGGCGCCGCGCACACCACGGCGCACACGATCCGGCCGGCGTTCGAGATCATCAAGACGAGGCCGGGCGTCTCGGTCGTCTCCAGCGTGTTCCTCATGGCGCTCGCCGACCGCGTGCTCGTCTACGGCGACTGCGCGGTGATCCCCGACCCCACGAGCGAGCAGCTGGCCGACATCGCGGTCTCGTCGGCGGCGACGGCGGCGCAGTTCGGCATCGATCCCCGCGTCGCGATGCTGTCGTACTCGACCGGCGAGTCGGGCTCCGGCGCCGACGTCGAGAAGGTGAGGGATGCCACGGCCCTCGTCCGTTCGCGGGCCCCCGAGCTGCTCGTCGAGGGCCCGATCCAGTACGACGCCGCCGCGGACGCGGCGGTGGCGGCGGCGAAGATGCCCGGATCGCAGGTCGCCGGACGCGCCACGGTGTTCGTCTTCCCCGACCTCAACACCGGGAACAACACATACAAGGCGGTGCAGCGCTCGGCCGGCGCGGTGGCCATCGGCCCCGTGCTGCAGGGCCTCAACAAGCCGATCAACGACCTGTCGCGCGGCGCCTTGGTCGACGACATCGTCAACACGATCGCGATCACCGCGATCCAGGCGCAGGGGGAGTGACCCGCATGATCCCCGTCCTCGTGATCAACAGCGGCTCGTCGTCGTTCAAGTACCAGCTGCTCGACATGGCGACCGAGCGCACGCTCGCGTCGGGCCTCGTCGAGCGGATCGGCCCTTCGACAGGCTCAGGGACCGGTCTCGGCGTCGCCCGCCACACGGTGTACGCCGCCCCGGTGGGCTCGGCGACCGGGGAGGTGACGGGCATGCCGGCGTTCCTCGACGCGACGCGCACGCGCGAGCTGCCGATCCCCGACCACACGGCGGGGTTCGCCGTGATGCTCGAGGCCTTCGCGTCGGACGGGCCGTCGCTGTCGGACCAGCCGCCGGTGGCCGTCGGCCACCGCGTCGTGCACGGCGGTGCGCGGTTCTTCGAGCCGACGCTCATCACCCCCCTCGTCGAGATCAACATCGACGAGCTGTCGCTGCTGGCGCCGCTGCACAACCCGGCCAACCTCGCCGGCATCGTCGCGGCCCGGCGGGCGTTCCCCGACGTGCCGCACGTCGCGGTGTTCGACACGGCGTTCCACCAGACGCTGGCCCCCGCGGCCTACACGTACGCGATCGACGCGGAGGTGGCGGCATCCCATCGGATCCGCCGCTACGGATTCCACGGCACGTCGCACAAGTTCGTGAGCGAGGCGGCGGCCGCGTTCCTCGGGCGGCCCGTCGAAGACCTCAGGCAGATCGTGTTCCACCTGGGCAACGGCGCGTCGGTCACCGCCATCGACGGCGGTCGCTCGGTCGACACGTCGATGGGCTTCACGCCGCTGGAGGGGCTCGTGATGGGCACGCGGTCGGGCGACATCGACCCGGCGGTGCTGTTCCAGCTGTCGCGGCGTGCCGGTATGTCCGTCGACGACCTCGACGACCTGCTCAACAAGCGCAGCGGCCTGCTCGGGCTCGCCGGCTCGAACGACCTGCGCGACATCCGCGCGGCCATCGAGCGCGGCGAGGAGCGGGCGATCCTCGCGTTCGAGGTGTACGTCCACCGCCTGCGAGGCTACGCGGGCGCCTACCTCGCCCAGCTCGGCGGCGCCGACGTCATCTCGTTCACCGCCGGTGTGGGCGAGAACGCGCCCCACGTGCGCGCCGGTGCGCTCGAGACGCTCGGGTTCGCAGGCGTCGAGATCGACCACGAGCGCAACGAGAGCCCGGACCGCGGCATCCGCGTCATCTCGACGGACGCCTCGCGCGTGACCGTCCTCGTCGTCCCGACCGACGAAGAGCTCGAGATCGCGCGACAGACCCTCAGCGTCTCCCGCGCGTAACCTGCCCCCCGTACTCTGAAGCCCATGGACGCCCTTCCCGATCTCACCGCCTACGACGCCGTGCTGTTCGACCTGGACGGCGTGCTGACACCGACAGCCGAAGTGCACATGCACGCGTGGCAGACGATGTTCGAAGAGCTCTTCGCCGCGTGGGACATCACGCCGGCGTACACCGAGCGCGACTACTTCGACCACCTCGACGGCAAGAAGCGCTACGACGGCGTGGCGAGCCTCCTGCGCTCGCGCGACGTCGAGGTGCCGTGGGGCGATCCGTCCGATCCGCCGTCCGCCGACACGGTGTGCGGCATCGGCAACCGCAAGAACGCGGTCTTCGAACGTGTGCTTCGCGCCGACGGCATCGCCGCGTATCCTGGATCGCTGCGCCTGCTCGATGCACTGGCGGAGGCCGGAACCCCGGTCGCCGTGGTGTCGAGCTCCAAGAACGCCGAAGAGGTGCTGGCAGCCGCCGGCATCCGCGACCGGTTCGCGGTCGTGATGGACGGTGTGATCGCGGAGCGGGATCACCTCGCCTCCAAGCCCGCGCCCGACGTGTTCGTCGAGGCGGCGCGGATGCTGGGGGTCGAGCCCGCTCGCAGCGCCGCGGTCGAGGATGCCATCAGCGGAGTGCGCTCTGCGGCCGCGGGCGGCTTCGGGCTGGTGGTGGGCGTCGACCGTGGCGTCGGGGCGCAGGACCTGGTGGATGCCGGGGCACATGTGGTGGTGAAGGACCTGGAGGATTTCGTACGATGATCGATCGCGATCGGTTCCCCGTCGACCCGTGGCGGCTCGTCGAGAAGTCGTTCGACGTGGACGACGCCGGCGTCACCGAGACGCTGTTCGCCGTCGGTAACGGCTACCTGGGGCTGCGCGGCAACCACCCCGAGGGGCGGTTCGCGCACGAGCACGGCACCTTCATCAACGGGTTCCACGAGACGTTCCCGATCCGTCACGCCGAGCAGGCGTACGGGTTCGCCGAGGTCGGGCAGACCATCGTCAACGCTCCCGATGCCAAGGTCATGCGCGTGTACGTGGACGACGAGCCGCTGTCGCTCGACGTCGCGGACGTCCGCGAATACGAGCGCGTCCTCGACTTCCGCGACGGCGTGCTGCGCCGCCACATCCTGTGGATGACGCCGTCCGGCAAGGAGGTGCGGATCGAGTTCGAGCGCCTCGTCTCGTTCGAGGAGAAGCATCTCTCCGTCATGTCGGTCGAGGTCACGGTGCTCAACGCCGACGCGCCCGTCACCATCAGCTGCCAGATGATCAACCGCCAGGACGGCGAGGACGTCTACGGCGGCATGGCGCCGACGCGCCGCGCCAAGGCGGCCTTCGACCCGCGCAAGGCAGAGCGCATCCACGAGCGCGTGCTGCAGCCCCAGGAGTACTGGCAGGACGACACGCGGGCGGCGCTGTCGTACCGGGTCACCGAGTCCGGCATGTCGCTCGCCGTCATCTCCGACCACCTGGTCGAGACCGGGAACGAGTACAGCGCGCGCTCGCTCATCGAGCCCGACATCGCCAAGAACGTCTTCCGCGTGCAGGCCAAGGCCGGCGTGCCGGTGAAGGTCACGAAGCTCGTCAGCTATCACACGTCACGCGGCGTGCCGGCGCGCGAGCTGATCGACCGCTGCCGTCGCACGCTCGACCGCGCGCTGGGCGAGGGCGTCGACGCGATCCGCGCGCGCCAGCGCGCGTGGCTCGACGGGTTCTGGGAGCGCTCGGACGTGCGCATCGGCGGTCACGACGACCTGCAGCAGGCCACGCGCTGGTGCCTGTTCCAGCTCGCGCAGGCCGCGGCGCGCGCCGACGGCCAGGGCGTCCCCGCCAAGGGCATGACCGGCTCGGGCTACTCCGGCCACTACTTCTGGGACACCGAGATCTACGTGCTCCCGTTCCTCGCGTACACGACGCCGCTGTGGGCGCGCAACGCGCTGCGCATGCGCTACCTCATGCTGCCCGCCGCCCGCCGCCGGGCGTTCCAGCTCAACGAGGCCGGCGCGCTGTTCCCCTGGCGCACCATCAACGGCGAGGAGGCGTCGGCGTACTACGCCGCCGGGACCGCGCAGTACCACATCAACGCCGACGTGAGCTTCGCGCTGGCGAAGTACGTGCGCGCCACGGGCGACGACGAGTTCCTGCACCGCGAGGGCGTCGACATCGCGGTCGAGACGGCCCGGCTGTGGGCGACGCTCGGTTTCTGGCGCTCGAGCGACGGCGTGGCGGACGCCAACGAGGCCGGCGAGGGCGAGGTCTTCCACATCCACGGCGTCACCGGCCCCGACGAGTACACGACTGTCGTCAACGACAACCTGTTCACGAACGTCATGGCCCGCTTCAACCTGCGCTTCGCGGCGCGCACCGTCCGTGAGATGGCGGAGCTCGACGGCGAGGTGTACCGGCAGATGGTCGACCGCCTGGCCCTCGAACCGGGCGAGCCCGAGGCGTGGGACCGGGCCGCCGAGGCCATGCACATCCCGTTCAGCCCGAGCCTCGGCATCCACCCGCAGGACCACGTGTTCCTCGAGCGCGAGGTGTGGGACCTGGAGAACACGCCGGCCGACAAGCGGCCGCTGCTGCTGCACTTCCACCCGCTGGTGATCTACCGGTACCAGGTGCTCAAGCAGGCCGACGTCGTCCTCGCCCTCTTCCTGCAGGGCAACCACTTCTCGCCCGAGGACAAGCTCGCCGACTTCGAGTACTACGACCCGCTGACGACGGGCGACTCGACGCTGTCGGCGGTCGTGCAGTCGATCCTGGCGGCCGAGGTCGGGTATCAGGACCTGGCGCTGGACTACTTCCGGCAGTCGATCTTCGTCGACCTCGCCGACCTGCACCACAACGCGTCCGACGGCGTGCACGTGGCCTCGGCGGGCGGGGTGTGGACGGCGCTGGTGTCGGGCTTCGGCGGCATGCGCGACCACTTCGGCGAGCTGTCGTTCGATCCCCGGCTTCCCGCCGCGTGGCCGTCGCTGGAGTTCACGCTCCACTGGCACGGCACGCCGCTGACCGTCACCGTCACGCGCGACGAGCTGCACGTGAAGGCAGGCGAGGGCGACCCCGTCGGCTTCAGCGTGCGCGGCGTCGGCTACGTCGTCGGCGCGGGCGAAGAGGTCGTGGTGGCGCTGGACGGCCAGGGGCCGGTGATCCCGGGGCGTCCCACGCTGCGCACGCTCGGCGAAGCACGCCGCGAGGACGGCTCGCTGCTGTCGGCCTCGGTGCCGACGGTGACCTCGACGATCCCCATCATCGTCGCCGACTCCGAGACGGCCGCGCACGACTGACCTGCGGCCGGCTCGCGCCGATGGCCGGATGCCGCCGCTCAGTCCTGGGCGGCGGCTGCGGCGCGAGCGGCCTCGGCGGCGCGCACGACCCACTTGGGCAGCTCGCCGTAGCGCTGGAACGGCACGACCTCGCCGGCCGCGCTGTCCTCGATGAGCTGGGCGAGCCGCCGCTCGCGCGTGGCCTCCTGCTTGGCCGAGAGCACCCAGTGGACGACCTGCCGGCGGTAGGTCGGGGTGGCCGCGTCGAGGAACGCGGAGGCCGCGGCGTCCGCCGCGACGCGGGCGGACCACTCGGGCGGCAGCTCCTGACCGGGGTTCTCGTGCGAGTACACGCCGGTGCGGTCCTCTCGGCGCCGGGCGTAGGCCGCGAGCCCCGCCTCGGTCATGAGTCCCTGGGCGGTGAGCTGCTCGACGAGTTCGATGTTCACCTTCGACCAGTTGCTCGAGGGCTTGCGCGGCGACCAGCGCTGGCGCACGGCGTCGTCGTCGATGCGCTGCGCCACCGAGTCGATCCAGCCGAAGCAGAGCGCGACGGGAACCGCCTGCTCCCACGTCAGCGGGCGTTCGGCGACGTGCTTCTTGTACAGGCCCATCCACAGCTCGGTGGCCGAGTCGTGGTTGGCCTCCAGCCACGCGCGGAACTCGTCAGGCCCCGAGAAGAAGACGGCCGGCCGCTCTGAGGTGCCGCCGGGGGTGCCGATCATCGCCATGCGCCGAGTCTGCCAGCCGAGGCCGACACTTCGGCAGGCTCAGCGCATCGCATCGCGGGTCACCGGCGCGGATCAGCCTCTCGCCAGGACGACGTCGGCCGGCGCCTCGAAGAACAGCAGCTCGAACTCGGCCGATCGCCGGAACGCCTCCGACATGCGGGCGCGCTCGGAGATGGACGCGCCCCGGGCTGCGGCATTCGCGATCCGCACCGCCTGCGCGGTGGCCTCGGCGAACGCGGGATCGCCGTAGGCCGCAAGCCAGTCGTCGTACGGGTGGGAGGCATGACGGGCTGCGGTCAGCCGCGTGCCGAGGTCGGCGTAGATCCAGAAGCAGGGGAGCAGCGCAGCCACGAGCTCACCGTACGTCCGGGTCGACGCGTGCAGGTGGTTCGTGTACGCGCGCGTGGTCGGTGCCGGTTCTGCGGACGGTCGGCCGGCGAGGTGGGTGTCGTGCAGCCGCTGCTCCTCGACGAGGGCGGATCGGGCGGACCCGGCCCAGAAGGCCTGCTCGTCCGGGGTCGGCGCGAGGGCGCTCGCGCGGGCCAGCAGGCGCGCGTACTCGCCCAGATAGCGCGCGTCCTGCGCGAGATACCACGTGAACGCGTGACGCTCCAGCGACCCGTCGCCGAGGCCCCGCACGAACGCGCACGCCTCGATGTCCGCCCGGACGGCAGCGGCGGCATCCCACACCTCCGCCGACCATGCCGGCGACGCGGGGGTCCGCAGCGCGTGGAAGTGGTCGATCGGGCCGTTGCCCTGTCCGACGCGCAGCGCATCGGCGTGGGCGAGCGCGCCCGTGAGCCATTGCTTGGCGCGCACGAGGGCATCGGGCCACGTGGCGCCGCCCGCGCGCAGCGTCGCCATGGCCGACGACAGCGAGCAACCGGTGCCGTGCGTGTTGCGCGTCGCGACCCGGTGGCCGGCGACCTCGTGCACGCCACCGGGGCCGACGAGCGCGTCCGGGCATTCGGCGCCGTCGAGGTGGCCGCCCTTGAGCAGCACCAGCGTGCCGGTGGTCTCGTGCAGACGACGTGCGGCGTCGAGGGCGTCCGCCCACGTGGTGGCGACGGGGAGGCCTGTCAGCACGGCGAGCTCGGCGAGGTTCGGGGTGACGAGATCGGCATCCGCGCACAGCGCGCGCAGCGCGTGCTCGGCCGCTGCGTCGAGCAGCCGGTCGCCGCTCGTGGCGACCATCACCGGGTCGAGCACGACGACCGGGGGCCGCACGCGGGCGAGCCAGGAACGGACGACGCCGATGATCGCGGCGTCCTGCAGCATCCCGATCTTGACGGCGTCGATCTCGACGTCGTCCGACACGGCGTCGAGCTGCGCCTGGAGGAAGGCCGTCGGCGGCACGTGGACCTCGCGCACGCCACGGGTGTTCTGCGCGACGAGCGCCGTGACGACAGCCATGCCGTAACCGCCCAGCGCCCCGATCGTCTTGAGGTCGGCCTGGATGCCGGCACCGCCGGTCGGGTCGGTCCCGGCGATGCTGAGGACGCGGGGGATGCCGCTCATCGCACGACCCCGGCCGTCGTGGCGTCGGCCGCCCGGCGCAGCTCGCGTGCGGTCGCCGCCGGATCCTCGGCGGCCGACAGCAGCGACACGACGGCGACGCCGGCCGCGCCCGCGTCGCGCAGCGGTGCGATGTCGTCGATGCCGATGCCGCCGATCGCGACGCACGGGAGCGCCGCGGCGGCCGCCAGCCGGCCGAAGCCGTCGACGCCGAGCGCCGGCGGGTGGTCGGGTTTGGTCGACGTCGGCCGGATGACGCCGACGCCGAGATAGTCGAGGGTTCCCGCCGGGAACGCGGCGGCGGCCGCGAGGTGGGCTGGGGTGTTGGCCGTCCAGCCGACGTACGCGTCGTCGCCGAGCAGGCGGCGCGCCGCCTGGGGCGGCAGGTCGCTCTGCCCGAGATGGACGCCGTCGACGCGTGCGCCCGCGTCGCGGGCCGCGAGCACGATGTCGACGCGATCGTCGACCACGAACAGCGCGCGTCCGGCCACGACGTCCGACAGCGCGACCGTCTGTGCGAGCAGGTCGCGCGCCGTGCCGCCCTTGACGCGCAGCTGGACGACATCGACCCCGGCGTCGACCGCCGCGGAGACGACGTCCCTCGTGCGGTCGAACGGCAGCCGGTCGTCGGTGACGAAGTGCAGCTGCAGGCTCATCGGGCGCCCGCCGTCTCGACGGCGGTCTCGGCGACCGCGCGGCCGTCGAGATCGGCCGGGCGCACCGCGTCCAGCGCATCCAGCAGCGCGACGGCGAACGAGCCCGGTCCGTCGGAGCGGGCGGCCGCGCGCTCCGACGCGGCGGCGTAGAGGGCGGATGCCGCCACCGCCGCGTCGAGCGGCCGGCACACGCCGAGGAACGCGGCCATGACGGCGCCGAGAGAGCATCCGCCGCCGGTCACGCGGGTCAGCAGGGCGTCGCCCCCGCCGATCCGGACGACCTCCGTGCCGTCCGTCACGAGGTCGACGGGACCCGACACCGCCACGACGCCGCTGGTGCGCAGCGCGAGCTCGCGGGCGGCGCCGGCCGCGGCATCCGTGCCCTCCGTGGCGTCCACCCCGCGACCGCCGGCCCCGGCGCCCGCGAGCGCGAGGATCTCGGACGCGTTGCCGCGGATGATCGCGGGCCGGTGCTCCAGCAGTTCGGCGGCGAACGCGGTGCGGACGGGCAGGGCACCGACCGCGACCGGATCGAGCACCCAGCGCTCGGTCGCCCGCACGGCCTCGCGGGCGCCGTCGCGCTGCTCGGCGCCCGGGGTCCCGAGGTTCACGAGCACGCCGTCGGCGATGCCGGCGAACAGGCCCGCCTCGCCGGGCAGGTCGCACATCGCGGGCGCGGCGCCGACGGCGAGGAGAACGTTGGCCGTGAAGCCGGTCACCACGGCGTTGGTGATGCACTGCACGAGCGGTGTGGCATCCCGCAGCGCGGTGAGCGCGTCGGAGGGGGACAGGTGGACGGTGGCGGCGCGCGTGTTCATCGCGACATCCCTTCGCTCGCATGATCGAGATCAGGTTCGACGGGTGTGTTCTCAGCCCGCCATGCGGGCACCCCGTGTCACTGCCGAGCAATCTAGCAGGCCCGTGATCGGCCGCACCGATGCGATGCGCCGCGCCTGCCGAAGTGTCGGGACCACGCCGTAGGCTGGGGGTGTGACCACAGCCCTCTACCGCCGCTACCGGCCCGAGTCGTTCGGCGAGATGATCGGGCAGGGTCAGGTCACCGAGCCGCTGATGACCGCGCTGCGCGGCGACCGGGTCGGCCACGCCTACCTGTTCTCCGGCCCCCGCGGGTGCGGCAAGACGACGTCCGCCCGCATCCTGGCGCGCTGCCTCAACTGCGCCGAGGGTCCGACCGACGTCCCGTGCGGAAAGTGCGACAGCTGCATCGAGCTCGGCCGCGGCGGCGGCGGGTCGCTCGACGTGGTCGAGATCGACGCGGCGAGTCACAACGGCGTCGACGACGCGCGCGACCTGCGCGAGCGCGCCGTGTTCGCCCCGGCTCGCGACCGGTTCAAGATCTTCATCCTCGACGAGGCGCACATGGTGACGCCGCAGGGCTTCAACGCGCTGCTCAAGCTCGTCGAAGAGCCCCCGGACCACGTCAAGTTCATCTTCGCGACGACCGAGCCCGAGAAGGTCATCGGCACGATCCGCTCGCGCACGCACCACTACCCGTTCCGGCTCGTGCCGCCCGCGGCGATGCTCGAGTACGTCGAGCAGCTGTGCACGCAGGAGCACGTGGCGGTCGAGCCGGGCGTGCTGCCGCTCGTGGTGCGCGCCGGCGGCGGCTCGCCGCGTGACACGCTGTCGCTGCTCGACCAGCTGATCGCCGGCTCCGACGACGCCAAGGTCACCTACGCCCGCGCCGTCGCACTGCTCGGGTACACACCCGATGAACTGCTCGACGAGGTCATCGACGCGTTCGGCTCGTCCGACGCCGCGGCGGCCTTCTCGGCGGTCGACCGCGTCGTGCAGACCGGTCAGGATCCGCGCCGCTTCGTCGACGACCTGCTCGAGCGCCTGCGCGACCTCATCGTGGTCGCCGCGACCGGTCAGGGTGCCGCCGCCGTGCTCCGCGGCGTCTCGGCCGAAGACCTCGCGCGCAAGCAGCGTCAGGCCGACGCTTTCGGCACGTCGCGGCTGTCGCGCATCGCCGACCTCGTCGTCGCGACGCTCGACGACATGACCGGAGCCACCTCGCCGCGACTCCAGCTCGAGCTGATGGTCGCCCGCGTGCTGGCGAGGGGAGCGGATGCCGCGGCTCCTGCGATCCCGTCGGCTCCGACCGCTGCAGCCGCACCGGTGGCCGAGCGGGCGAGGGGCGAGCGCGCCGAAGCGCCATCCACGGCCGGTTCTGTGCCTGCCGCTCCCGTCTCCGCGCCTGCCGCTCCCGTCTCCGCGCCGGAGCCCGTGGTCGCCGCCCCGCGCGAGCTCACGACCGACAGCCTCGTCGCGGCGTGGCCCGAGGTGCTCACCCGCCTCGAGGGCATCAGCCGGTCGTCGTGGATGGTCGCGACGGGCTCGCGGCCCATCGCCGTCACGGCCCAGGGCGACGACCATGTGGTCGCCCTGGAGTTCTCCAGCGCGGGCGACCTCACGAAGTTCAAGCCCAAGCCGCATGGCCAGGGGGCGTTCCTCGACGTGCGCAGCGCCATCGAGCAGGTGTTCGGCAGCCAGGTGAAGTTCCTGCCCCGGCTCGCCGAGCCCGGGTCAGGGTCCGGGGGAGCCGGGTCGGCTCCCGCGTCTGCGCCGGCGGCCGGAGGCCCCTCGGCACCTGCCGCCGCTGCGGCTGCCGCGTCCGCCTCTGCCGCCGCGCCGGTGGCTGCCGCAGCCCCACGGGCGCAGGCCGCCCCCGCCGGGCCCCCCGCAGCCTCCGGGTCCTCGGCCCCGTCCGGGTCCTCCGCCCCGCCCGCGTCTTCCGCCCCGCCCCGGCCTTCCACGCCGCGCGCGTCGGCGTCGAACGCATCGGCGCCGAGCGCTCCGGCACCGCGGGGTGCGGCATCCGCCTCCGCAGCCCCGGCGGCGGCCGCACCGGTCACCGACTGGGCCGTCGCGCCGATCCCGTCCGACGACGACGCCCCGCCGCCCGATCCCGGCCCCGCGGCGATGCCGAGCATGGGCCAGTTCGCCGTCGACGACGAGCCCGAAGACGCGGCGCGCGCCCGCGTCGCGACCCTGGCTCCGCCCCAGGACGTCCCTCACGACGGCGACGTGCTGCCGCGCACCGAGCTGGCGCCCGCAGTCGAGCGCGACGACGAGCCCGACGACGATCTGGGCATCGACGAGTCGGGTGCGCCTGTCGACGTCCCGGTGCCGCCCACGGTGGCACCGCCGATCACCCCCGTCGTGCGCCCGCGCAACGACGGCGTCCAGCGGTACGGAGAGGCAGTCGTGCGTCAGGTGCTCGGTGCGACGTTCGTCGGCGAGGAGCCCTACGAGCCCCCGACGAGGTTCAGCTAGCCCATGTACGACGGCATCGTCCAAGACCTGATCGACGAGTTCGGCCGCCTCCCCGGCATCGGGCCGAAGTCGGCGCAGCGCATCGCGTTCCACATCCTGCAGACACCCAACTTCGACGTGTCGCACCTGGCCGAGCTCCTTGCCGAGGTGCGCGAGAAGGTGCGCTTCTGCGAGGTGTGCGGCAATGTCTCGGAGCAGGAGCGCTGCTCCATCTGCCGCGACCCCCGGCGCAACCAGACGCTCATCTGCGTCGTCGAGGATGCCAAGGATGTCGCCGCGATCGAGCGGACACGCGAGTTCCGCGGGCTGTACCACGTGCTGGGCGGCGCGATCAGCCCGATCGCGGGGATCGGACCCGACGACCTGCGCATCGCGCAGCTGATGCAGCGTCTCGCGGACGGCACCGTGCAGGAGGTCATCCTCGCGACCAACCCCAACCTCGAGGGCGAGGCGACGGCGACCTACCTCAGCCGGCTCCTGCACACGCTCGAGATCTCGGTGACCAGGCTCGCCTCCGGCCTCCCCGTCGGCGGCGACCTCGAGTACGCCGACGAGGTCACCCTCGGCCGCGCCTTCGAGGGCCGGCGCTCGGTCTGAGCCGGAGTGGTCCGACCGCTCGCGATGTCCGAGATCGGTCGTAGAGTGTCGTTCGCGATCCTCGCGCCGAGCCTTCGACCGGTGCACCCTGGTTCGATGGCGAGAAAGGGCACCGGATGAATCCCGTCCAGCGGTTCGACACGCGTGCGTGGCTGCTGTTCGCCGCGATGGCGCTGTTGTGGGGCATCCCGTATCTGTTCATCAGCATCGCGGTGGAGTCGTACTCGCCGGCGGCGGTGGTCGCCGGACGCACCCTGCTCGGGGCGGTCCTGCTGCTGCCGTTCGCCATCCGGGCGAAGGCGCTGCGGCCGGCCTTCGCCAAGATCGGGTGGGTGCTGCTGTTCGGCGGCATCGAGATGGCCGGCCCGTTCCTGCTGCTCGGCCACGCCGAGCAGACGTTGCCGTCGGGACTGACCGGACTGCTGGTGGCCACCGTGCCGCTGTTCGCCGCCATCATCGCGTTCGGCGGCGGCGACCGCTCGGTGCTGAGCCCATGGCGGGCCATCGGCCTGTTCGTGGGGTTCGCGGGCGTGTTCGTGATCGTCGCGGGACCGGGGCTCGCCGTCGAGGGCGGGGGAGGGCTCCTCGCGGTCGGCGAGGTGCTGCTGGTCGCGCTGCTCTACGCGATCGCCCCGTTCGTCATCGCGACGAAGCTGCGCGACGTGCCGTCGCTCGGGTCGATCACGCTCGCCCTCTTCGCGGTGGGGATCTTCTACACCCCCATCGCGTTCCTGACGCAGCACGAGGTGCCGACCCTCGAGAGCACCGTGTCGCTCGTCGCCCTGGCCGTCCTGTGCACGGCCATCGCCTTCATCACGTTCTTCGCGCTCATCGCCCGTGTCGGGCCGGTGCGGGCCCCGCTGTTCACCTACGTCAACCCGGTGGTGGCGATCGTGCTCGGCACGATCATCCTCGGCGAGCCCATCACGCCCGGGCTGATCATCGGCTTCCCGCTGGTGCTCGTGGGCTGCTGGCTCGCCGCGACGGGCGGCACGTTCCGCTCGCGCGCGGCCGACAGCGACCTTCCCCCCGTCGCCTCCGGCTGATCTCGTCAGCGCAGCACTTCGACGAGGACGATCCACGAGATCAGCAGCGCCGCGACGACCGCGATGAGCGATCCGACGGCGAGCCAGACGGGCGCCGCGGCGACGCCGGCGATCAGGAGCGCGCCGCCGACCGTGTAGGCGAGGGGCGCGACGAAGCCCACTGCGGCCTTGAGCCCCCGCATCCGGTTCTGGGGATGACGGTTCTCGAAGATCCGCCGTGACGCCTGCACCTGGAACACGCCGGCGGCGATCGCGAGCACGATCACGGCGATGCCGGCGGCGACCGGGTCGACGTCGGGCATCAGGGCGATCGCCGATGCGATCAGGGCGAGCACGAGCCCCGCGATGCCGGCCGCGAGGCGGGACGTCAGCGACGCCTCCTTGATGATCTGGCCGATGTTGACGCTGGCGGCGACGATCACCAGGCCTGCGAGGGCCGCGGTGGCGCCGGCCATCGCGACGTTGAACTCGGACCACGCGGCAAGCTCGTCCATGCTCGGGATGCTAGCGCCCGGCGCGATTCCGCCGCCGGACGCGCGCCGCGGCGAGACCCCGCCCCGACACATGGCGGAGGCCGCATGAACGCCTCCGTAAGATGGAACGTCGGGTGCGGCATCCGGCCCCTCAAGACACGCGTGGAGTTTCATCGTGGCGCTGATCGTCCAGAAGTACGGCGGATCGTCGGTCGCGGATGCCGTGAGCATCAAGCGGGTCGCGAAGCGGATCGTCGACACGCGTCGCGCCGGGCACGACGTCGTCGTGGCGGTGAGCGCGATGGGCGACACCACCGACGAGCTGCTCGACCTCGCGGGTCAGGTCGCCCCGATCCCGGCGCCCCGCGAGCTCGACATGCTGCTGTCCAGCGGCGAGCGCATCTCGATGGCGCTGCTCGCGATGGCGATCCACTCGATGGGCTTCGAGGCACGGTCGTTCACCGGCAGCCAGGCGGGCATGATCACGACCGCCGACCACGGCTCCGCCCGCATCGTCGACGTCACCCCCATCCGCCTGCGCGAGGCGCTCGACGAGGGCGCGATCGTCATCGTCGCCGGCTTCCAGGGATTCAACCGCGACACCCGCGACATCACGACGCTCGGCCGCGGCGGCTCCGACACCACCGCCGTCGCCCTCGCGGCGGCGCTCGACGCCGACGTGTGCGAGATCTACAGCGACGTCGACGGCATCTTCACGGCCGACCCGCGCGTCGTGCCGAAGGCCCGCAAGCTGGGGGTCGTCTCGGCCGAAGAGATGCTCGAGCTCGCCGCCAACGGCGCGAAAGTGCTGTACATCCGCGCCGTCGAGTACGCGCGCCGTCACGGCGTGCTGATCCACGCCCGCTCCACGTTCAGCTCGGGCGTGGGAACCTACGTGCTCGGCCCGGGAATGACCGCTCCCGACGGCCAAGAGGGAGAAGAGATGGAAGAGCCCATCGTCGCCGGAGTCGCCACCGACCTCGGCCAGGCCAAGATCACCGTCATCGGCGTGCCCGACGTGCCGGGCAAGGCCGCCGAGATCTTCAAGGTCGTCGCGAAGTCCGGCGCCAACGTCGACATGATCGTGCAGAACGTGTCGGCTGCGACCACCGGTCGCACCGACATCTCGTTCACGCTCCCCAAGACCGACGCTGCGACGGCGCTGAAGGCGCTCGCCGCCGACCAGGCCGACATCGGTTTCGAGAGCCTCGTCCACGACGACCAGATCGGCAAGCTGTCGGTCGTCGGCGCCGGCATGCGCACCCACTCGGGCGTCTCGGCGACGCTGTTCGAGGCGCTCAGCGTCGCGGGCATCAACATCGAGATGATCTCGACGTCCGAGATCCGCATCTCGGTCGTGGTGCGCGGCGACGACCTCGCCGAGGCGGCGCGCGTGGTGCACACGGCCTACGGCCTCGACGGCGACATCGACGCCGTCGTCCACGCCGGCACCGGCCGCTGACCGGCGTGCTCGCCGGGCTCGACCTTCCCGTCGTCCTCGCCACGCGCGACGCCGGCGTCACGCTGCGCGACGCGCGGGCCGACGACCTCGACGCGCTCATGGCGCTCCTGTCGGACGACCCCATCAGCGCCGCCCGCGGCGACAACGGGCTCGACGAGAACCGTCCTGCCTACGCCCGCGCGCTCGCCCGCATCGAGGCCGATCCGGCGAACACGCAGCTCGTCGTGACCGACGGTGCGCGTCTCGTCGGCACGATGCAGCTGACCGTCATCCCGGGCCTCGCCCGCGCCGGCTCGGACCGCCTGCAGGTCGAGACGGTCCGGGTCGCGAGCGACCGGCGGTCGTCCGGGATCGGCGCGGCCATGATGCGCTGGGTCGAAGAGGTCGCCGCACCGGCGCTCGGCACCACGCTGATCCAGCTCACGTCCGACGCCGCGCGCATCGATGCCCACCGCTTCTACGAGCGACTCGGCTACACCCCGTCGCACCTCGGCTTCAAGCTGCGCGTGCCGCGGGGCTGACCTGCACGGTCGCTACGCTCGCCCGGCGCAGCCGATGGCCGCGGCATCCCGTCGCTCGATGTAACGGCGAGCCGGGGCCGTCCGGGGCGGCGGTAGAATCACCCAAACCCCGCGCGTCCGACGATGCCCGCGCGTCCGCTCCACGCCCCGCTGAGGAACACGTCATGACCCGCATCTCCGATTCAGGACTCTCCGTCGCCGTCGTCGGCGCCACCGGCCAGGTCGGCGGTGCGATGATCGACATCCTCGAGGAGCGCGGGTTCCCGGTGCGCGAGATCCGTGCGTTCGCGACGGCGCGCTCCGCCGGGTCGGACGTCATCTTCCAGGGCAAGGCCGTCACGGTGGAGGACGTCGCGACCGCCGACTTCGCCGGCATCGACATCGCGCTGTTCTCGGCCGGCGCCACCGGCAGCCGTGCCTACGCGCCCCGCTTCGCCGAGGCCGGCGCCGTCGTCATCGACAACTCGAGCGCGTGGCGCATGGACCCCGATGTCCCGCTCGTCGTCAGCGAGGTCAACCCGCACGCGATCGCCGAGGCGCGCAAGGGCATCATCGCGAACCCCAACTGCACCACGATGGCCGCGATGCCGATCCTGAAGGTCCTCGACGCCGAGGCCGGTCTGGAACGCCTCATCGTCAGCACCTACCAGGCCGTCAGCGGCTCGGGTCTTGCGGGAGTCCAGGAGCTCCTCGGTCAGCTCGAGGGCGCGCTCGCGCAGGGCGACGTCGAGCGCCTCGCCCGTGACGGTGCGGCCCTCGACTTCCCGCAGCCCGAGAAGTACATCGCCCCGATCGCCTTCGACGTCATCCCGTTCGCCGGCAACCTGGTGGACGACGGCGACAACGAGACCGACGAGGAGAAGAAGCTCCGCAACGAGAGCCGCAAGATCCTCGAGCTGCCCGATCTCCGTGTCGCGGGCACGTGCGTGCGCGTCCCCGTCCTCACCGGCCACTCGCTGTCGATCAACGTCGAGTTCGCGCGCGACATCACGCCGGACCGTGCCCGCGAGGTGCTCGCGTCGGCGCCCGGCGTGAAGCTCGAGGAGGTGCCCACGCCGCTGCAGGCGGCCGGCACCGACCCCAGCTACGTCGGCCGCATCCGCGCCGACCAGTCCGCGCCCGAGGGCAAGGGCCTCGTGCTGTTCATCTCGAACGACAACCTGCGCAAGGGCGCGGCCCTCAACGCCGTGCAGGTCGCCGAGGTCGTCGCGGCGAACCTGGGCGCCAACGCCTGATCCGCACCGCTGTGACGAAGGGGATGCCGCGATCCGCGGCATCCCCTTCGTACATGGTGGACAGCGGTCGTGGTCTCGCTGGCCGTCGTGGCGACGGCGGTCGTTTGCGGGCGAACTAAGATTGACGGGTGACCGATACGCCCGCTGAGTCCGCCCACGCCCACGCTCCTCACGTCGAGACCGTCGATGTGCTGCTGATCGGCGGCGGGATCATGAGCGCGACGCTGGGGACGCTGCTGCACCAGCTGCAGCCCGACCTCAAGATCGCGGTGTTCGAGCGGCTCAGCGATGTCGCTCTCGAGAGCTCGAACGCGTGGAACAACGCCGGCACCGGCCACGCCGCGCTGTGCGAGCTGAACTACATGCCGGAGGGCAAGGACGGCTCCGTCGACCCGGCGAAGGCCATCTCGATCAACGAGCAGTTCCAGCAGAGCCGCCAGCTGTGGTCGTCGCTCGTCGATGCGGGCGTGCTGGACGCTCCCACCACCTTCATCAACTCGACCCCGCACATGACGTTCGTGCGCGGCGAGAAGGACGTCGCCTACCTCAAGAAGCGCTACGAGGCGCTCAAGGACGAGCCGCTGTTCCAGGGCATCGAGTACAGCGAGGACTCGCGCGTCATCAACCAGTGGGCGCCGCTGCTCATGCAGAAGCGCCGCAAGGGCGAGCCGTTCGCCGCCACCCGCATGCCGGCCGGCACGGACGTCGACTTCGGCGCCCTCACGCACCAGCTGTTCGACCGTCTCGCCGACGAGGGCGCGGATGTCCGCACCAACACCGAGGTGCGCCGCCTCAAGCGCCTCGCCGACGGCACGTGGCAGGTCAAGTACCGGCGCACCATCGGCCGCACCCCGGGCGAGATCCGTGCGAAGTTCGTGTTCGTCGGCGCCGGCGGCTGGGCGCTGAAGCTCCTGCAGCGCTCGGGCATCCCCGAGATCTCGGGCTACGGCGTGTTCCCGATCGGCGGGCAGTTCCTCAAGACGTCGAACCCGGCCATCGTCGCCCAGCACCAGGCGAAGGTGTACTCGCAGGCCTCGGTGGGTGCCCCGCCGATGTCGGTGCCGCACCTCGACACCCGCATGGTCGACGGCGAGGCCTCCCTGCTGTTCGGCCCGTTCGCGACGTTCAGCCCCAAGTTCCTCAAGACCGGCTCCTGGTTCGACATCGTCGGCCAGGTGCGGTGGGGCAACCTCGGTCCGATGCTCAAGGTCGCGTGGGACAACCCCAGCCTCATCACCTACCTCGTCGGCGAGCTGGTCAAGAACCACCATCGCAAGGTCGACGCGCTGCGCGTCTTCATGCCGACCGCGAAGGACGCCGACTGGACGCTCATCCAGGCCGGCCAGCGCGCGCAGGTCATGAAGAAGGACCCCGAGAAGGGCGGCGTGCTGCAGTTCGGCACCGAGGTCGTCACCGGCGCCGACGGCACGATCGCCGGCCTGCTCGGCGCCTCGCCGGGAGCCTCGACCGCGGTCTCGATCATGCTGGGCCTCGTCAAGACGTGCTTCCCGGACCGCATCGCCGAGTGGGAGCCGCGCCTGCGCGAGCTGATCCCGAGCTACGGCGACACGCTCAACCCGCGCCCCGAGGTCGCGCGCGAGTCGCTCGGTGAGACCGCCGAGACCCTCGCCCTCACGGCCTGACCTCGCCTCATGCGGCTGTGGTCGGTGCATCCGTCGATCCTCGACCGGATGGCGCTGGTCGCGTGCTGGCGTGAAGCACTGCTCGCCCAGAACGTGCTGGCCGGGGCGACGCGCGGCTACACGCGGCACCCGCAGCTGGAGCGCTTCCGGGCGTGCGACGACCCCCTCGACGCGGTCGGGCACTACCTGACGGCACTGCGCCGTGAGGCCGACGATCGCGGCTACTCGTTCGACGCCTCGCGCGTGCGTCGGGGGGATGCCGCGAACCCCGGCATCCCGGTCACGACAGGGCAGCTCGCGTTCGAGCTCGCCCACCTGCGTGCGAAAGTGGCCGCGCGCGACGCGGCCTGGCTGGTGCAGCTGCCCGACAGCGCGTCGCCGGCACCGACGTTCGTCGAGACGCCGGGCGACATCGAACCGTGGGAGCGCGGCACGCTCGCCCCCTAGGGTGGGGGCATGCGAGCACGGCTCACCTGGCGGTTCTGGGGCGTCGCCATCGCCCTCGTCGCGGTCCTCGCGGTGGCGGCGGCCATCGCGCTCGCCCGTGCGACCACCGCGGGCGACAGTGCGGGGGTCGCCGCGCGCGCCGGGTCCTCGTCCGCCGCCGCGCTGCGCGTCGCGGGATCCGTCGACGACTTCTCCTACGACGCGTTCGAGGCCGACTATTGGCTGGGACGGGATGCCGGCGGCCAGAGCCGGCTGTACACGACCGAGCGGATCGTCGCCCACTTCCCGGACTTCGACCAGAACAAGGGCATCGTGCGGTGGATCCCGAAGTCGGACTCGGGCATCGCGCACGACCCGGTGGTGGTGGGCGTCACCGGCGCCGGCGGCGAGGCCGTCCCGTGGTGGACCGAGGAGGACGACGACTTCGTCTACGTGCTCACCGGCGACGACACGTACGTCCACGGCGCGCAGACGTACGTCATCTCGTACACGATGCGCGACGTCGTGCTGCGGTTCGATGACACTCAGGCCGATGAGTTCTACTGGGACACCGTCGGCACCGACCATGCGCAGCCGTTCGCCGACGTGCGGGCGCACGTCCACATCCTCGGTGACGCCGTCGAGGGCATCCTCGCCGATCGGATCTACTGCTACAGCGGCCCGGCGCAGTCGACCGACCGCTGCTCGATCGAGCCGGCCGACGTCGCGCCTGCGCCGGACGAGGTCTCGGTGTGGGCTCTCGCGCAGGGCATCGCGGGTGCCGCCGAGACGCAGATCTCGTTCACCGCGGCCGACGCCGATCTCGGGGCTGACGAGAACGTGACCGTCGCCATCGGCTTCGAGCTCGGCACCTTCGTGGCGCCGTCACCGCCTCCGCCGCCGCCCTACCCGTGGTGGGAGTGGATCCTCCCGGTGCTGGGGCTCCTCGCCGGCTTCGGCGGGCTGGTCTTCGTCGTGGTCATGAAACGGTTCCTGCGCCGCAACCCCGACCGATCGCCGGTGATCGTCGAGTACACGCCGCCCGTGGACGAGTCGCCGACGCTGTCGGCGGGCGTGCTCGGCGTGCCCGCCAAGGCGCTCGCCGCCCACGTCGTCGACCTCGCCGTGCGCGACAAGGTCGAGATCACGGCATCCGGCGACCGCTCCGACGCCGACGACTTCCACGTGATCCTGCGCGATGCCGAGGGCCTCGAGCACGACGATCGCCGCATCGTCACGACGCTGTTCGGGAAGGATGCCGCACCCGGCGACCGCGTCGACCTGGGAGTGTTCGCGGCGAAGCCGCCGGTGCGGGCCGTGACGTACGTGCGGCGCATCGAGGACTCCACCGTCGACCGCGGCTACCGCAGTCGCACGCCCGCCTGGGTCGGCGGCATCCGCGGCCTGCTGCAGTTCGGCGGCCTCGCCGTCGCGGTGATGCTGACGTTCTTCGTCGACGCGGTGCCGTCCGTGCTCACCGACCTCGGTGCGCTCGGCGGATGGATCAACTTCCTCGCGATCGCCAGCGCGTTCGGCGCCTTCATCGTGCTGCCCTGGTTCGGGCTGCCGAAGACGACGCTCACCTTGGCCGGCGGCCGTCACAAGACCTATCTGGAGGGTATCCGGGAGTATCTGCGCCTGGCCGAGGAGGACCGGTTGCGCGCGGCCCAGACGCCGCAGACCGCCGACCTGGTGTCCGCGGGCCGCCGCGCCTACGGCGACGCGCGGAACACGCCGGGGGCGGATGTCGTGAACCTGTACGAGCGCTTGTTGCCGTATGCGGTGCTGTTCGGGATGCAGCGCGAGTGGGTGCGCGTGATCCAGGCCGCCGCCCCCGCCGAGGTGCCCGCGACGCGGGTCGCGCTGTTCGACTCGGTCTCGTCGAACTCGCTGTCGAACGCCTCGTCGTCGATCGGTCGCCTCGCCGCGACACCCGTCTCCAGCGGCAGCTCGTCCAGTTCGTCGGGATCGTCGTTCTCCAGCAGCTGGTCCTCGTCGGGCGGCTCGTTCGGCGGCGGTTTCTCCGGCGGCGGCGGGGGCGGCGGCGGCTTCGGCGGACGCTGAGCCCGCCGACTCCGCCGCGCCCGTCGCCCGACGGTCACCGACTACGCTCGATCCGTGGCCAAGCTCTACTTCCGATACGGTGCGATGAACTCGGGCAAGTCGACCTCGCTGCTCCAGGCCGCGTACAACTACGAGGAGCGCGGACAGCACGTGCTGCTGGCCAAGCCCGCCATCGACACCAAGGGCGCCGACCAGATCGACAGCCGGCTGGGTGTCAAGCGCACCGTCGACTTCCTGGTGCGCCCCGACGACGACATCCGCGCGCTGTTCGCCGAGCACCGTGCGCGCGTCAAGGCTGAGGCGGCCGACACGCTCGTGCCCGAGGCGCTCGAGCACGAGGTCGACGTCGCATGCCTCCTCATCGACGAGGCACAGTTCCTCACGCGCGAGCAGGTCGACGACCTGCTGCGCATCGTCGTGTTCGACGGGGTGCCGGTGCTCGCCTACGGCATCCGCACCGACTTCCAGACGCAGGCCTTCCCGGGGTCGGCGCGACTGCTCGAGCTCGCGCACAGCCTCGAAGAGCTCAAGACGATCTGCCGCTGCGGACGCAAGGCGCTCTTCAACGCGCGCCTGGTCGGCGGGCGGTTCGTGTTCGACGGCGATCAGGTCGCGATCGATGAGCTCACCGCGGACCGCATCACGTACGAGTCGCTGTGCGCGGAGGACTACCTGCGCGCGTCGGGCGGACGCCTGAAGTAGCGCTCAGGCCGCCTCGGGCGTCTTGGAGCCTCGGCGACGGGGGAGCGGCACGAGCATCGACGTCGCGCGCTGGTAGTCCCGGTACGCCGGGTACTTGGCCGACGAGATCGACTCGGTGAAGATCGTCGACCCGAGGAACAGCACGCTCAGCAGCACCGCGCCCACAATGGTCCAGTTGAGCCAGCCGCCGCCGTCCGCGACGAGCGCGACCGCGCCGATCGCGTAGAAGGCCCACCACTGCGCCTGCTCGAAGAAGAAGTTGGGGTGCCGGCTGTAGGCGAACAGCCCCGTCGTGAGGAAGCCGGGCTCCCGCACGCCGCCCGCGGCCTTCTTCGCCTGGTGGAACCGCCATTGCTGCTGGTCGGCGACGGTCTCGCCGACCAGGAACGCGACGAACAGCGCCGAGAAGGCGGCATCCCAGCCGTTGAAGGGGGAGGGATGCTGCCAGGCGATGTAAGCGGGCAGCGTGATGAGCACCAGCAGGGCGCTCTGGAACAGCACGATGAAGAACAGGTTGAACAGCTGGAACTGCCAGCGCGACATGCGGCCGCGCAGGATCGCCCAGCGGTAGTCCTCCATGCCCGTGTAGCCGCCCTTGCGGGCGAAGTTGAACGTGAGTCGTGCGCCCCATGCCGTGACGAGGATCGCCATCACGAGCAGGCGCGTCGCGTCGAGTCCGCCGACGAGGGCGGCGACCGCGAAGATCCACACATAGATCACCGGCACGATCGACCACACCCGGTCGATCCACGACGTCTCGTTCGTCACGAGCGAGGTGATCCAGCAGAAGGCCGCTGCGATGCCCGCGACGATGAGGACGAGGAGGAGGGGATCCATGAGGTCAGGCTAGCGCGCCCGGGCGACATCCGGCGTCATCGTGGTTGCCTGTGGTCGGACCACACAGTACAGTGGTCAGACCACACGGCGCGGACGCCGTGTCCCGAGCATGGATGAGGAGATCCGTGACTGGAACCCCCGCCCGATCCAGCGCGCCGCCGACAGCGGTGGCCGCTCCCGCCGCGCGCGCGTGGCGCGTCGTGCTCGAGCGGATCGAGACCGACCTGCTCGACGGCACCCTGCGGCCGGGCGACCGGCTGCCGCCCGAGCGCGAGCTGTCCGCCAGCCTCGGCGTCGGCCGTTCCAGCGTGCGCGAGGCGCTGCGCGTCCTCGAAGTCATGGGCCTCATCCGCACCGGCACCGGCTCGGGTCCCACCTCCGGCGCGATCATCATCGCCACCCCCCGGGGCGGCATGTCGGCGCTCCTGCGGCTGCAGGTGGCCGCACAGGGCTTCCCGTTCGACGACGTCGTCGCGACGCGCCTCGTGCTCGAATCAGCCGTCGTCGAGGCGCTCGCCGCCGATCCGGCGCGGTCGACCGCGGACGCGCGCGACATCCTGGTCGCGATGGACGCCGACGACCTCACGGCCACGGAGTTCCTCGCGCTCGACGCGCAGCTGCACCTCGCGCTCGCCGAGGCGTCCGGCAACGTCGTGATCGCGGCGATGATGGCGGGCCTGCGCACCGCCATCGAGTCGTACGTGCAGGCCGGTGCCGCCGGCATCGCGCAGTGGGATGCCGCGGCCGCGCGCCTGCGCCGTGAGCACCACGCCATCCTCGACGCCGTGGACGACGGCGACGGCGCCCGCGCGCGCACCCTCGTCCACGACCACATCACCGGATACTACGAGGCCGCAGGGCTCGACCCCTCGGCCGCCGGCATCCCGAACCCCACGCATCCCTGACCCACCGGAGAGGTCCCCATGGTCACCCGCCAGTTCCCCAAGCCCGCCGAGCTGCTCGAGCTCATGCAGTTCAAGAAGCCCGAGCTCGACGGACGCAAGCGCCGTCTCGACGCCGCGCTCACCATCTACGACCTGCGCACGATCGCCAAGCGCCGCACGCCCAAGGCCGCGTTCGACTACACCGACGGTGCCGCCGAAGGCGAGCTGTCGCTCGCGCGGGCCCGTCAGGCGTTCGAGGACGTCGAGTTCCACCCCGACGTGCTGCGTCCCGCCGAGCGCGTCGACATGTCGACCGAGATCCTCGGCGGCCCATCGGCGCTCCCGTTCGGCATTGCGCCGACCGGCTTCACGCGCCTCATGCAGACGGAGGGCGAGACCGCGGGCGCCGGGGCGGCCGGTGCCGCCGGCATCCCGTTCACGCTCTCCACGCTCGGCACGACCTCGATCGAGGGCGTCAAGGCGGCCAACCCGAACGGGCGCAACTGGTTCCAGCTGTACGTCATGCGCGACCGCGAGATCTCGTACGCACTCGCGCGCCGCGCCGCCGAGGCGGGCTTCGACACGCTGCAGTTCACGGTCGACACGCCGGTCGCGGGCGCACGGCTGCGCGACAAGCGCAACGGCTTCTCGATCCCGCCGCAGCTGACCCTCGGCACGATCGTCAACGCGATCCCGCGCCCGTGGTGGTGGTACGACTTCCTGACCACGCCGAAGCTCGAGTTCGCCTCCCTGTCGACCACGGGCGGTACCGTCGGCGAGCTGCTGGACGCCGCCATGGACCCGACGATCAGCTACGACGACCTCGCGATCATCCGCGACATCTGGCCCGGCAAGATCGTCGTCAAGGGCGTGCAGAACGTCGCCGACTCGAAGCGGCTCATCGACGCGGGCGTCGACGGCATCATCCTGTCGAACCACGGCGGGCGCCAGCTCGACCGTGCGCCGATCCCGTTCCGCCTGCTGCCCGAGGTCGTCCGCGAGGTCGGCAAGGACGCGACCGTCATGGTCGACACCGGCATCATGAACGGCGCCGACATCGTCGCCTCGGTCGCCCTCGGCGCGAAGTTCACCCTCATCGGCCGCGCGTACCTCTACGGCCTGATGGCCGGCGGGCGCCAGGGAGTCGACCGCACGATCGCGATCCTGCGCAGCGAGATCGAGCGCACGATGAAGCTCCTCGGCGTCTCGTCGATCGCCGAGCTCGAGCCGCGCCACGTCACGCAGCTGCAGCGCCTCGTGCCGGTGGCGGCGCCCGTCGCCGCGGCGGCCGAGGCCGCTCCGCGCCCGCGTGCCGCGCGTGCGAGCGTCGCGAAGGGGGATGCTGCGGCATCCCGCCCCGCGAAGCCCGCCGCCACGCGCGCCAAGGCCTGAACCGAAGACCACGAAGGGCGGGCTCCGTGGAGCCCGCCCTTCGTCGCACTCGCCTGCGTCAGACGCGGACGGCAAGCGTGGGGATCAGCGCCTCGAGGTAGGTGACCGTGTCTTCCCACCCGTCGACCGCGTGGCAGCGCACGCCCATCGCGAGCACCGGGTAGTCGTTGCCGTCGGGGTCGAGACGGTCGCCCACGAACAGCATGTCGTCGAGGCTGATGCCGGTCTGCTCGGCGAGCCGGCGCATGCCGTAGGCCTTGTCGATGCCGCGCTCGGTGATGTCGACCGACGTCGATCCGCCCGAGCGGACCTCGAGGTCGGGCAGGAGCGCGGCCACGGCCGCGCGCAGCGCGTTCTTCTTCTCGCCGGTCGGATCCCACGCCGACTTCGCGGCGACGGGAGCCTGCTGGCCGAGGGCCGAGAAGGTGATCTGCGAGCCGCGGTCCTCGAGGATCGCGCCCCACGTCTCCGGCTCCCACAGGCCCAGGCGACGCGCCTCACCCTCGACGGCCGCGAGGGCGCGGGACTTCTGGTCGTCGGTCAACGACCGCTGGTAGATCGTGACCACGTCGTCGGCCGACAGGCGGTAGTACTGGGTGCCGCACGTGGGCAGCAGGTGCAGGCGCGCGCGGGCGTCCTCGGAGGCCGCGGGGAGCCGGTCCACGACCTGCGTCGTGAACTGCGCGAGCTGTCCGCCCGAGATGACCGCCACCTCGACGCGCTCGGCGAGCGCGACGAGCAGCTCTCCCATACGCGGGTCGATCGGGCTCTTCGACGGCGCCAGGGTGTCGTCGAGGTCGAACGCGACGAGACGAGGGGCGATGGCGGTCATCGGTGCTTCCCTTCATGCAAGAGGCCCCGCCTTCCGGCGGGGCCTCTCTGTGGTCGGGGTGACAGGATTTGAACCTGCGGCCTCTTCGTCCCGAACGAAGCGCGCTACCAAGCTGCGCCACACCCCGTTTTGCAACCCTCCGAGTCTAACCGATCCTCAGGGGTGCTGTTGACCACGCCGGGGGATCAGCGTGAGCAGTGATGCCTCGGGGCGGCATGCGAAGCGCACCGGGGCGTAGATCGAATGCCCGAGTCCGGCGCTCACGTTGAGAGGCGCCGTACGACCGAGATGCGTCCACTCGCTCAGCCCCCGCGCCTGCTTCAAAGGGATGTCGCAGTTGGCGACGAGCGCTCCGAACCCGGGGACGCGCACCTGGCCGCCGTGCGTGTGGCCCGCGAAGATCGCGTCCGCGCCGAGGTCGACGAAGTCGTCCAGTACGCGGCGGTACGGCGCGTGGGTCACGCCGATGGCGAGATCATGTGCGCCCAGTCCGGCGACGAGTTCGGGGAGCACGTCCAGACGGTCCCAGTGACGGTGGGCGTCGCTGACCCCGAACGCGCCGAGGCGCAGGCCGCCGGCATCCAGCTCTCCCGCGTGGTTGTTGAGGTCGAGCCAGCCGAGCTCGTCGGTGAAGTACTGGTCGAGCGCCTCGGTGTCGAGCGGCTCCCACGTCGGCTCCGCCTTCGAGGGGCCGAGGAAGTACTTGAACGGATTGCGCGGCGAGGGCGACGCGTGATCGTTCGAACCGTGGACGAACACACCCGGGATGCCGCGCAGCGCGTCGAACGCGCTCCGCAGGCCGCGCAGACCCTCAGCGTGGCCCATGTTGTCGCCCGTGTTGATGATCAGATCGGGCTGGAGCTCGGCGAGGGCGGCGATCCACTGCTGTTTGCGATGCTGCCAGGGCGCCATGTGGGCGTCCGAGAGATGCAGCACCCGGATCGGGGCGGCGCCGTCGGGGAGCACCGGAACGTCGTGGAAGCGGACGGTGAAAAGGTAGCGCTCGATGCCGATGCCCCAGACCGCTGCGCCGACACCGACCGCCCCCACCGTGCCGAGCACGGTGAGGGCGGTGCGAGTGGGGGCGGAGGGCACTAGCCGTTGCCGCCGTTGCCGCGACCGCCGCCACCGCAGTCGGAAGCGGTGTAGTCGACGCTGATGGAGGCGTTGCGGTTCACGACACTGCCTGCGGCAGGATTCGTGCCCGTCGCGCGCGACTGGCTCGAGTCGTCCTTCGTCGCCGTGCAGGTGCCGTCGCTGACATTGCCGAATCCGGCTTGCCGGAGCGCACGCTTCGCGTCGTCCAGCGAACGTCCTGACACGTCGGGGATCGAGATGCCCTTGCCGTTCGACGGGCTGATCGTGACCGTCGTGCCGCCGGCGACCTCGCCCGCCGCGGGGTTCTGCGCGCCGACCGATCCGGCCGGCTGGTTCGAGTCGACCTCGGCTCCGACCTCGACGGTGAACCCGGCCTCTTCGAGCTTGGCCTGCGCGGCATCCATCGTCATGCCGAGGACGTTCGGCAGCTGGACCATCTGCACCTTGGTGAGCTCGTTGTCGGGGGCTGCGAAGGCGCCGGCGGGGTAGGCCTCGTTGGCCGCCGACTGCACGGCCTTGGCGATGCTGTAGCGGATGTTCGACAGCGGCATGCGGCCGTTGTAGGTCTTGAACATGTCGCCGCCGCCCTGCACGTTGCCGACCCACGTCGCCGATGCGACACGCGTGCTCGACTCGACCATCCAGGTCTGGAGCTCCTCGTGCGTGCCGGTCTTGCCGATGAGGGCGGTGCCGTCGTACGGGTTTCCCTGGCTTCCGGTGCCGCCGTTCATGACGCCCGCGAGAGCATACGCCGCGGTGGCCGCCACGTTCGGTTCGATCACCGGAGTACAGGTCCGCTCAGGCTTGGGAAGCTCGTTGCCCTTCGCGTCGGTGACGCGGTCGATCACCTGCGGCTGGCAGTAGATGCCGTTGTTCGCGACAGTTCCGTACGCGCCGGCGATCGCGAGCGGCGAGACGTTGTTGGTGCCGATGATCGACGTGAGCTTGCCCATGTCGACCTCGTCGCCGGACCGCGCGACGGTCACGCCCATGCGCGTGGCGACCTTCTGGATGTCGCACAGGTCGAGCTTCTCCGCCATCGCGAAGTAGCCGGTGTTGAGCGAGTCCTTCGTGAAGCGCATCGGGGTACCCATGTATCCCTTGTTCTTGGCGAAGTTCCCGACGAGGTCGTTGCCGTAGTTGACCCAGTCGCCCTGACACGAGTTCTTCATCCGCTTGAAGACGTGCAGCGTTCCGTTGAGCGTCTCGTTGACGGAGTGGCCCTTCTCCAGCCAGTCGATCAGGGTGAACAGCTTGAACGTCGATCCCGCGGGTGCGCCGCCGGAACCGCCGTACGTCCCGTCGCCCGCATAGACCAGGGATGAGACGCCCGGGGTGCTCGCTAGTGCGGCGTCCTCGCTGAACTGCGTGTTCTGCGCGATCGCGAGCACGCGGCCGGTCGTGGCCTCGATGCTCGTGGTGGTCGAGCCGAAGACGCCGGGCTGATCAGGAAGAGTCGTCCCCTGCGTCATCGCGATCGTCGACGGAGCGTACTGCGCCATCGCCGCCTCGGCCTGGCCCTGGATCCGCGGGTCGAGCGTCGTGTAGACGTTGAGGCCGCCGCGCTGGAGGAGCGCCTGACGTTCCGGCTTGGTGTCGCCGAAGGCCGGGTCGTTCAGGATCACGTCCTTGACGTACTGGCAGAAGTACGCCGCACCGCCGGCGTTGACGCATCCCGTCTTCGCCGGTGTCACCGCCGGCGTGATCGGCCAGACCGCCGCCTCGACGTACTGTTCGTGCGTGATCTTGCCGTCCTCGAGCATGCGGCTGAGCACATACAGCTGGCGCACCTTGGTCGAGGTGTACCCGTCGGCCGCGGCGAACTTCTGCTCCTCCGTGATCTCGCCCGACTTCACGAGGTTGTCGAGGGCGACGAGGTTCGCACCTTCGTCGATCACGCCATCGGGCTCCTTGTTGAAGCTGGTCTTGCCGTCAAGGCTCCAGATGGAGCCCTGGGGCTTGTCGATGCGGTAGTTGTTCGGGTTCTGCACCATGCCCGCGAGCGTCGCGGCCTGAGCGACCGTCAGGTTGGCGGCGGTCGTGCTGAAGTACTCCCGCGCGGCCGACTCGATGCCGTAGGTGACGCCGCCCCAGTTGGCGATGTTCATGTAGCCGAGGAGGATGTCGTTCTTCGAGTACTTCTGCTCGAGCGAGATCGCGTAGCGCATCTCCTGCAGCTTGCGCGTGTAGCCCTCGGCGCCGTCTGCCGTGGTGGCATCGGTCCAGCACTTGCGCAGCGCGTCTTCACGGCTGATCTCGAGGACCGGCTTGCCGTCGTCCCCCTTGACCTCCTTGCCGTCCGCGTCGAGCTCGTAGACGTCTTTGGCGTCCTGTTCGCACTTCTGGATGAGCACGTTCTTGACGTACTGCTGGCTGATCGAGGATGCACCCTGGGTCTCGGCGCCGCCCTTGGCGTTGGAGAGGAGGGCTCGCGCCGTTCCGATGAGGTCGATCCCGCCGTGCTGGTAGTAGCGCGGGTCCTCGCTCGACAGCAGTGCGTCGTACATGATCGGGCTGATCTGGTCGAACTGGACCGTCGTGCGGTCCTGTTCGAGGAACTGCGTCATCAGCGCGGGCTGACCCGTGTTCGGATCGTTGTAGTAGAAGTTGCTGGGGAGCATGAGCTGATCGAGTTCGAGGACGCTCGGGAGGTTGTCGAACATCGTGATCGCGCGCTCTGCCGCGGTGCTCGTGATCGCGACCGCGGGGGTGACGGTCGCGGCGATGAGGACACCGGCTGCGGCACTCAGGCCGACGAGTCCGGCGAGTCCGCCGAGCACGCCGGTGGCCGTGCGTTTGGTATCAGGCATAGGCTTGATCGTAGGGGAGATACCTGGGCGATCCATCAAGGACTCTCAGCCCACAAAGGCGTTTCCCAGCCTTCATCAGCCGTCAGTTTCCGCACACTCGAGGAGTCGCGATGACGACGTGGGAGTACCTCACCACGCCCCTTCTGATCCACAACACCGCAGCGATCCTCAACAACTGGGGCAAGCAGGGCTGGGAGCTCGTGCAGATCGTCCCCGGTCCCGAGGGTGGGCTCGTCGCCTACTTCAAGCGGCCGTCGGGCGGCGGCCAGGAGAACGCCGGCCTGGGTGCCGCCGCTCAGGCCGCCCGCCAGTTCGAGGGGGAGTGAGCATGGTCGTCAGCGACCGCCTCGCCGAGCTCGGGATCGAGCTTCCCTCCGTGGTCCCGCCGGTGGCCGCCTACGTGCCCGCGAAGGCGCACGGCGACCTCGTCTACACCGCCGGCCAGCTGCCGATGGTCGCAGGCTCCCTGCCCGCGACCGGCAAGGTGGGCGACGGTCACGGTCTCGTGCCGGCCGACGACGCCAAGGCCTACGCGCGTCAGAGCGCGCTCAACGCGATCGCCGCGGCGGCGGCCGCAGTGGGCGGGGTCGACCGCCTGACCGGCGTCCTCAAGGTCACCGGCTTCGTGGCCTCGGTGCCCGAGTTCACCGGACAGCCCGGCGTCATCAACGGTGCGAGCGAGGTGCTGGGCGAGATCTTCGGAGACTCCGGCCGCCACGCCCGCTCGGCCGTGGGCGTTCCCGTCCTGCCGCTGGACGCACCCGTCGAGGTCGAGGTCGTCTTCTCGTTCGCCTGAGTCCGGCGCCCGTCACGAACGACAGAGGGGATGCCGCAGCCCGAGGCTGCGGCATCCCCTCTTCTCGTCCTTACTTGACCTGCGCAGAGATCACCGACATCACGGCGGTGTCGGCGAGCGTCGTGGTGTCGCCGACCTCGCGGCCCTCGGCGACGTCGCGGAGCAGCCGGCGCATGATCTTGCCCGAGCGGGTCTTGGGCAGCTCGCCCACGATGTAGACGTCGCGCGGGCGGGCGATCGGGCCGATCTGCTCGCCCACCCATAGGCGCAGGCCCTGCGCCAGGCCGTCGGGGGAGTGGGCATCGAGGTAGGACTGCTTGATGATCACGAAGGCCACGACCGCCTGGCCGGTGGTCTCGTCGGAGGCGCCGACGACCGCGGCCTCGGCGACCGCCTCGTTGCCGACGAGGGCAGACTCGATCTCGGTTGTCGACAGACGGTGCCCGGAGACGTTCATGACGTCGTCGACGCGGCCGAGGAACCACACGTCGCCGTCGTCGTCGAGGCGGGCGCCGTCGCCGGCGAAGTAGAAGCCCTGCTTCTGGAACTTCTCCCAGTACGTCTCGACGAAGCGCTCGGGGTCGCCCCAGATGCCGCGGAGCATCGACGGCCACGGCTCGGTGATGACGAGGAGGCCGCCGTTGCCGTTGCCGACATGCGTGCCGTCCTCGTCGACGACGTCGATCGAGATGCCGGGAAGCGGGACCTGCGCCGAACCGGGCTTGGTCTCGGTGACGCCCGGAAGCGCCGACACCATGATCGCGCCGGTCTCGGTCTGCCACCACGTGTCGACGATCGGCGCGGTCTTGCCGCCGATGATCTTGCGGTACCACATCCACGCCTCGGGGTTGATGGGCTCGCCCACCGAGCCGAGCAGGCGCAGAGTCGACAGGTCGAACTGCTTCGGGATCGCACGGCCGAGCTTCATGAAGGAGCGGATCGCAGTCGGCGCGGTGTAGAGCACGGTGACGCCGTACTTCTGCACGATCTCCCACCAGCGGCCCGGGTGCGGGGCATCCGGCGTCCCCTCGTACATCACCTGGGTCGCGCCGTTCGCGAGCGGGCCGTACGTGACGTAGCTGTGGCCGGTGATCCAGCCGATGTCGGCCGTGCACCAGAACACGTCGGTCTCGGGGTGGATGTCGTGCACGACCTTGTTCGTGAACGTCGCCTGCGTGAGGTAGCCGCCCGAGGTGTGGAGGATGCCCTTGGGCTTCCCGGTGGTGCCCGACGTGTAGAGGATGAAGAGCGGGTTCTCCGCGGGGAACGCCTGAGCCTCGTGGTCGGCGGATGCCGCGGGGACGACGTCGTGCCACCACAGGTCACGGCCGTCGGCCCAGTCGACCTCGTTGTCGCCGCGCTTGACCACGAGGACATGCTCGACGGTCTCCTGCACGCCGGCGCCGCGGTCGGCGAGGGCCATGTCGACGGCCGGCTTCAGCGGCGAGACCTTGCCCTTGCGGTAGCCCCCGTCGGCGGTGATGACGAGCTTGGCGCCGGCATCGTCGATGCGGGCGCGCAGGCTGTCGGCGGAGAAGCCGCCGAAGACGACGGAGTGGATCGCGCCGATGCGCGCGACGGCGAGCATGGAGGCGACGGCCTCCGGGATCATGGGCAGGTAGATCGCGACGCGGTCGCCCTGCCCGATGCCGAGGCCCTCGAGCACGTTCGCCAGGCGCTTGACCTCGTCGGTGAGCTCGGCGTAGGTCACGCGGCGCTCGTCGCCGGGCTCGCCCTCCCACAGCAGGGCGACGCGGTCGCCGTTGCCCGCTTCGACGTGCCGGTCGAGGCAGTTGTACGCGACGTTCAGCTCGCCGTCGGCGAACCACTGGGCGAAGGGCGGGTTCGACCAGTCGAGCACCTCGGTGAAGGGCTTGTGCCAGTGGAGCTCGCGCGCCTGATCGGCCCAGAAGCCCTCGCGGTCGGCCTTCGCCCGGTCGTAGAGGTCGGACGTCGCAACAGCGTTCGCGGCGAATTCGGCCGAGGGTGCGAAGCGCCGGTCCTCGGTGAGCAGGTGGTCGATCTGGCTGCTGCCGGCATGCGTGATCGGGTTCTGTTCGCTCATGTGAGCGCGCTCCTTTGCGGGCTTGAGGGAGGCCGAGGGAAGTCGGCGAGTCTGCCAGGAAATGTACTCACGACGCCCGCCGGCGACTACCCCCGATAGTAGGTGGCGCCACCGACCCACGACACGACCGATATATCAGTGAGAATCCTCTCCTTTTCGTTTTGTTCGGACCCTTACCTCGCATATGCTGACCGTTGGCCGAACATTCGATTCTGGCATTGCGGAACCCGACGTCACCCCCCGAATTCGGGTCCGCGCACGGCGGCATCCCATTCCCCCCATGGGATGCCGCCTTTAATCTTCTGGGAGCGGTTCCGCCGGGTGGCGCTCTCCTCCACAGCCGGGTGTGTCGGCGGGTCCTCCACCGATCGCCGGATCCGCCCGCCGGGCCCCTTCGCGCGCTCCTAGCGTCGGACCCATGTCCACGCCGTTCACCGTCCGGCCCCGCCCTCGCCCTGGTGTCGCGGGGGCGCCCACGGAGACGGTGGATGCCGCCGGCCCCGCGCTCGCGACGGCACCTGTACCGGCGGTGCTCGAGCGCCCGTCGGCGGCGTGGGTGCCGCAGCGCGGCGCCGCGGCATCGGCCGCCTCGGCGGCGGCCGAGGCGCGACCGGCGCCGATCGCACCGGCGAGGGAGCGGCATCCCGCTCTCGTCCCGTTCGCGGCGTACCTCGACGATCCCGCCGTCACCGACCTCTTCGTGAACGGCGCGGCCGGCCTCTTCGTCGACCGCGGGGCGGGAGCGATCGCTGCGCGCGAGTGGCGGGCGACCGAAGAGGAGGTGCGCGACCTCGCCGTGTCGCTCATCGGGTGCGGCGGCCGGCATATCGACGATGCTGCGCCGTGCGTGGACGTGCGGCTGGAGGGCGGCATCCGGGTACATGCGGTCCTGCCGCCTGTCGCACCCGCGGGTACTGCGATCTCGATCCGCGTGCCGCGCCTGACGGATCCGAGCCTGGACGATCTGCGCCGTACGGGCATGTTCGACGACACGGTGCGGCGCACGCTCGACGACGCCATCGCGCGGCGGTCGAACCTGCTCGTCACCGGCGCGGCGGGGGCAGGGAAGACGACGCTGCTCGCGGCGCTGCTCGGCGAAGCGCCCGCGCACGAGCGGATCGTCACCATCGAGGACGTCGCCGAACTGCGGATCGCCCACCCGCACCACGTGCGGCTCGAGGCGCGTCAGCCGAACCTCGAAGGCGCCGGAGGCATCGGCCTGGCACGTCTCGTGCGCGAGGCCCTGCGCATGCGACCGGATCGGCTCGTGGTGGGGGAGTGTCGCGGCGACGAGGTGCGCGAACTGCTGTCCGCTCTCAACACGGGTCACGACGGCGGTGCGGGCACCGTGCACGCGAACGGGCTCCACGACGTCCCGGCGCGGCTGGAGGCGCTCGGCGCGCTCGCCGGGCTCGATGATCGCGCTCTCGCCCGACAGGTGGCGAGCGCCATCGATCTGGTGCTACACGTCGAGCGCGGAGCGGACGGGGTCCGGCGCATCGCGGCGATCGGACGACCGCTCGTCGACGACGGCGGCAGGCTCGACATGGCGTCCCTCGACGGCGGTGGGTCGTGACGGCCCTGCGCCGGCGCGGCGCTCGTGGCGGCGGCACGTCGCGCGAGCGCGGGGCAGAGGCCGCCGCCGAGACCGTGCTGCGTCTTGCCGTGCTGCTGCAGGCCGGCGTCGCACCGGCGCGCGCGTGGACCCATCTGGCGCATGCGGGGGACGACGCCGCCGCCCGGGTCGTCGCAGCGCTCGCACACGAGACCCCGCTTGCGACGGCCATCGCGGGCGTCGGCGGCGGCTCGTGGCGCGAGGTCGCCGTGGCCTATCAGGTCGCGACGACGGTCGGCGCCCCGCTCGCGGCATGCCTGCGCAGCCTGGCGGCGGCGCTGAGCGATGCGCAGGAAGCGGCGGACGATGTGCGCGTCGCCCTCGCCGAGCCCGCCGGCACCGCCCGGCTGATGGGCTGGCTGCCGCTCCTGGCCGTCGCGCTCGGCGCGGCACTGGGGTTCGACACGCTCGGTACCCTCGTGGCCACACCGCTGGGCATCGCGTGTCTGGCGGCCGGCGTCGCGCTCATCATCGTCGCGCAGCGCTGGACGGCGAGGCTCGTGCGTGCCGCCCGCGACGCGGGCGGCATCCCTGGCCTGGACGCCGAGCTCGTCGCCATCGCGCTGAGCGGCGGCGTCTCGATCGAGCGGGCGCGCGCGGTGGTGGCCGACGCGGGTGTGCTGCGGTGTCCCGACGGGGCCGCTGGTGCGGCCACGTCCGCCGCGCCTGCGGCAGCAGCGACCGATGACGGCGTCGAGGCCGTGCTCGCCCTGTCGCGCTCGGCCGGAGTGCCCGCGGTCGAACTGCTGCGCGCGTCTGCGGCGCACGCGCGCCATCGTGCCCGCGTCGACGGCCGTCTGCGCGCCGCGCGGCTGTCGTCGCGGCTGCTGGTCCCGCTCGGCGTCTGTACGCTCCCCGCCTTCCTGCTGCTCGGTGTCGCCCCCATGCTGCTGAGCGTCATGTCGACCATGTCGCTGTCGCTCTGATCCGACCGTGCCCACGACAACCCACAGAACGGAGACCCGATGTCCTCGCGACCGACCTCTACCCTTCCCCGCCTCACGCGGCGGCGTGCCGAGCGGCTGTTCCGTCCGCCGGGCGCCGACGGCGGGCGCCACGACGACACCGGCGCCGCCACCGCCGAGTACGCCATCGCGACGATGGCGGCGGTGGCCTTCGCCGGGCTGCTCGTCGTCATCATGCGCAGCGATGAGGTGCGCGGCATCCTCACGGATCTCGTGCGCCGGGCCCTCACCGTCGCATGAGGCGCGCGCGGACCGGCGGCGGCCGACGGCTGCGGCAGCCCGATGATCGCGGGTCGGTCGTCGCCGAGTTCGCCGTCGCCCTCCCCGCGGTCGCGATCGTGCTGGCGCTCGGCGTCGGCGCGCTCGCCGGGGCATCCCGTCAGGTGCGTCTGCAGGACGCGGTGGCGGATGCCGCACGCCTGAGCGCGCGGGGCGAGCCGGTGTCGCGGGTGACCGAGGCCGTCGTCGCGGCGGTGGCGGAGGCATCCGTGGAGATCGCACCCCGCGGCGATCTCGTCTGCGTCACCGCCACCGCGCCGACGATGCTGGGCCTGCGCGTCCAGGCCTCCGGCTGCGCGCTGGCGGGCGGACTGTGAGTCGCGGCGGCCGTCGGCAGCGGCGTCCGGGCGGAGCAGGCTGATGGCCGGGTCGACGGCGGCGGTGGGCATCATCGCCGGCGCAGTGCTCCTGACCGGTGGGCTGGCCGCCGTCGGCTCGGCGTCCGTCGCGGGCCAGCGCCTCGCGTCCGCGGCGGACGCCGCGGCGCTCGCCGCCGCGGATGCGGCGTCCGGTGCCGTGGCCGGCGTCCCGTGCGACCTCGCGGGCGAGCTCGCGGGCGCTTTCGGAGCACGCGTGGAGGCGTGCGACCTCGACGGACTCGTGGCCACCGTGACCGTCGCCGTGAGCGTCGGACCGGTGGCCGCGCGCGCCTCGGCACGGGCGGGACCTCCGCCGTGATCCGGTGCTCACAGCCCGCACACCGAGAAGTGGCGTGTATGGTGTGCGTCGAAGAAAGGACGCCCCCGTTGGCAGAAGGCAAGAAGCTCGTCATCGTCGAGTCACCGACGAAGATGAAGTCGATCCAGGGGTACCTCGGCGATGGCTACGAGGTGCTCAGCTCGGTCGGGCACATCCGCGATCTGGCGGACAAGAAGAGCATCCCGGCCGACAAGAAGGAGGCGTACGGGAAGTACTCGATCGACATCGACAACGGCTTCGATCCCTACTACGTCGAGAGCGAGCGCGGCAAGAAGACCGTCGCCGAGCTCAAGCGCGCGCTGAAGGGGGCGGACGAGCTCCTGCTCGCCACCGATGAAGACCGCGAGGGCGAAGCCATCGCGTGGCACCTGCTGCAGACGCTCAAGCCGAAGGTCCCGGTCAAGCGCATGGTGTTCCACGAGATCACCAAGGACGCGATCCAGGCCGCCGTCGGCAACACGCGTGAGCTCGACCTCGCGCTCGTCGACGCGCAGGAGACCCGTCGCATCCTCGACCGCCTGTACGGCTGGGACGTCAGCCCGGTGCTCTGGTACAAGGTGCAGCAGGGCACGTCCGCTGGCCGCGTGCAGTCCGCCGCGACGCGCATGGTCGTCGACCGCGAGCGCGAGCGCATGGCGTTCGTGTCGGCGTCCTACTGGGACATCGAGGCGCTCGCCGCGCCGAACCGCCCGCAGGGCCTCGACGAGTCGTTCTCGACGCGCCTGGCACGCGTCGACGGCGCGGTGCTCGCCCGCGGCACCGACTTCGACGACCGCGGTGAGCTCAAGAAGGCCGTGCTGGTCCTGGACGAGGCGCAGGTGCGCGAGCTCGCGGCCGCCATCGAAGCCGCGGCCGAGGCATCCGTCACCGCTCTCGAGTCCAAGCCCGGCACGCGCAGCCCCAAGCCCCCGTTCACGACCTCGACCCTCCAGCAGGAGGCCGGTCGCAAGCTCTCGATGAGCGCCAAGCACGCGATGGGCGTTGCCCAGCGCCTGTACGAGAAGGGGTTCATCACTTATATGCGCACCGACTCGACCGCGCTGTCGACGCAGGCCGTGCAGGCCGCGCGCGAGCAGGCGGTCACGCTCTACGGCGCGCAGTCGGTGCCCCTCAACCCCCGCACCTACCGCAACAACAGCAAGAACGCGCAGGAGGCCCACGAGGCGATCCGCCCGTCGGGCGAGACGTTCCGCACGCCGTCGGCGGTCTCGGGCGAACTCGACCGCGACGAGCTGCGCCTGTACGACCTCATCTGGAAGCGCACGATGGCCAGCCAGATGTCCGACGCGAAGTACGAGACGACCACTGTGACCCTCGAGGTCACGGCGGGCGGCCGTCGCGCCGAGTTCACCGCCTCGGGCACCGTGTACACCTTCAAGGGCTTCCTCGAGGCGTACGAAGAAGGACGCGACGAGAAGCGCAGCGACGCCGACAAGTCCGACGACCAGTCGCTGCCGGCGATGGCCGTGGGCGACGTGCTGCGACTGCGCGACGTCGAGCCCAAGGGCCACGCGACGAGTCCCAAGCCCCGCTACACCGAGGCCTCGCTCGTCAAGGCGCTCGAAGAGAAGGGCATCGGCCGCCCGTCGACGTTCGCGAGCATCATCGACGTGATCATCAACCGCGGCTACGTCACGAAGCGCGGCCAGGCGCTGATCCCGAGCTGGCTCGCGTTCAGCGTGGTCCGCCTGCTGGAGCAGCATTTCGCCGACCTCGTCGACTACGACTTCACGGCGGCCCTCGAGGACGACCTCGATGCGATCGCCCGCGGCGAGCAGAAGCGCCAGGACTGGCTGCAGGAGTTCTACTTCGGCTCGACCGATCACGTCGGTCTGCGCAACATCGTCGACAACCTCGGCGAGATCGACGCCCGCGCGCTGAACTCGACGCCGATCGGCGACGTCGCCACCCTGCGGTTCGGCAAGTACGGCCCGTACCTCGAGGTCGCCGACAAGGCGAACCCCGAGGCCGAGCCGCGCCGCGTGAACATCCCCGAGGAACTCGCGCCCGACGAGCTCACGCCCGCCAAGGCTCAGGAGCTCATCGACGCGCCCGTCGCGGGCGACCGCGTGCTGGGCGAGAACCCCGCCAACGGCAAGCTCGTGCTCGTCAAGGACGGCCGCTTCGGTCCGTACGTGCAGGAGGCGGACCCGCCGGCCGCCGAGGAGGTCGACGAGGCCACCGGCGAGGTCGTGGCCGTCGAGCCGGAGCCGGCGCCCAAGAAGCGCGGTGCGAAGAAGGAGGCCGCTCCGAAGCCCCGCACGGCGTCGCTGTTCAAGTCGATGTCGGTCGACACGATCGACCTCGACACGGCGCTGAAGCTCCTCGACCTGCCGCGCACCGTCGGCATCGACCCCGAGACCGAAGCCCCGATCACGGCCCAGAACGGCCGCTACGGGCCGTACCTCAAGAAGGGCACGGACTCGCGCACGCTGCAGAGCGAGCAGCAGATCTTCGACATCACGCTCGAAGAAGCTCTCGCCGTGTACGCGCAGCCGAAGTACGGCGCCCGCGGAGCGAGCTCGGCCCTCAAGGAGTTCGAGGCCGACCCGACCAGCGGCAAGCCGATCAAGCTCAAGGACGGCCGCTTCGGCCCGTACGTCACCGACGGCGAGACCAACGCGACGATCCCGCGCGGCGAGGACGCGATGGAGGTCACGTTCGAGCGCGCCGTGCAGCTGCTCGCCGACAAGCGTGCGAAGGGGCCCGCCAAGCGTCCCGCCGCCCGCCGCACGACGACGCGCAAGCCCGCAGCCAAGAAGTGACCCCCGCCGTGGTCCCCGGGCCCGTCGCGGGGCTCTTCATCACCCTCGAGGGCGGCGACGGCGTCGGCAAGACGACGCAGTCGGCGCTTCTGGAGGAATGGCTGACGGATGCCGGGCGCACCGTCCTGCGCACGCGCGAGCCCGGCGGTACCGAAGTGGGCGTGCTCATCCGCGACATCGTGCTGCACCACCGCGGCGAGGTGTCGCCGCGGGCGGAGGCGCTGCTGTACGCCGCCGATCGCGCACACCACATCGAGACGCTCGTGCGCCCGGCGCTCGCCCGCGGCGAGGTCGTCATCCAGGATCGCTACCTCGACTCGTCCGTCGCCTACCAGGGCGCCGGACGTGTGCTCGGTCGTGACGAGGTGCGCGACCTGTCGCTCTGGGCCGCCGAGGGGCTGCTGCCGGACCTCACCGTGCTGCTCGATCTCGATCCGGCCGCCGCCCGCGCGCGCCTCGACGCCGACGACAAGCCGTTCGACCGCCTGGAGGCCGAGAAGGAGCACTTCCACGCCCGGGTGCGCGAGGAGTTCCTCGCCCTCGCCGCCGCCGAGCCCGGCCGGTTCCTCGTGCTGGACGCGTCGCTCCGCGCGGACGAGCTCGCCGCGGTGGTGCGAGCGCGCGTCGAGGCCCTCCTCGGCTGACCGTCTGCGCCGAGTCGGCTGATCGTGCCCGGCGTTGTCGGTCGCACGCTTTAGGCTGAGCGGGATGGATGCCGCGACCTCACCTGTGCCCGCCACCTCGGCCGATGCGCCGTGGGGCGACGTGTGGGGGCAGGATGACGCGGTCGCCGCGCTGCGGGAGGCGGCCACCGATCCCGCCGCGATGACCCATGCGTGGCTCATCACCGGCCCGCCCGGATCGGGGCGTTCGACGCTCGCGCACGCCTTCGCCGCGGCGCTCATCGCCGAGCCCGGCGACGAGCGGACGATGCATCAGGTCCTCGCGGGCACCCATCCCGACCTCACCGCGCTGCGGACCGAGGGCGTCATCATCTCCATCAAGGACGCACGCGCCCTCGTCGAGCGGTCGTACTTCGCGCCGTCCCTCGGGCGTTACCGCGTCATCGTGATGGAGGACGCCGACCGCATGGCCGAGCGCACCTCCAACGTCCTCCTCAAGGCCCTCGAAGAGCCGCCCGAGCGCACCGTGTGGGTGCTGTGCGCGCCGAGCGACGCCGACCTGCTTCCCACCATCCGCTCCCGCGTACGCACCCTCCGGCTCCGGGAGCCCGACGTCGCCGCGGTCGCGGAGCTCATCGTGCGGCGCAGCGACGTCGACCCCGTGATCGCCGAGCAGTCCGCCCGGCACGCGCAGCGGCACATCGGCATGGCGCAGCGGCTGGCGACGGATGCCGCGGCCCGAGCGCGCCGCGATGCCACGCTTCGCGGCGTGCTGGGTGTGCGGGGCGTGGGCGACGCCGTCGAGGTGGCCGGCGCGATCGTCGCGGCCGCGACCGACGACGCCAAGGCGCTGACGGCCGAACGCGACGAGGCCGAGCGTGCCACCCTGCTGCGCACCGTCGGCATCGCCGAGGGCGCGGCGATCCCGCCCGCGGTGCGCTCGCAGCTGTCGGCGCTGGAGGACGAGCAGAAGCGTCGCGCGACCCGGAGCCTCCGCGACGGCATCGACCGCGTGCTGACCGATCTGGAGTCGATGTTCCGCGACGTGCTGATGCTGCAATTCGGCCGCGGCGGCGACGCGGGCGATGCGCTCATCAACCGCGAACTCGAACCCGAGCTGCGCGCGCTCGCGACGGCGTGGACGCCGGACCGCACGCTCACCGTCGTCGACAGGATCGGCGTCACCCGTGAGAACCTCGAACTCAACGCCGCCCCCGCGCTCGCCCTGGAGAGCATGCTCGTGACCGTCGCGAGCGGAAGGACCCCGTGAACCCCACCCGTCCCGGCAGCACCCGCCGTCCCCGTCTGATCGCCCGCGCCGGCGCGGTGCTGGCGGGGCTGGTCGTGGCATCCCTCGCGCTCAGCGGATGCCTCTACTCGATGATCCCCGAGAACACGCCGCGCCCCACCGCGAGCAAGTCTCCGGACTCCGAGGGTGTCGACGCCGACCTGCTGCCGTACTACGAGCAGACCATCGACTGGTCCACGTGCAACGGCACGTTCGACTGTGCGACGATCACCGCGCCGCTGGACTGGTCGGACCCGTCCAAGGGCGACATCGATCTCGCGCTCATCCGCCACCGTGCCGAGGGCGGCGGCGAGCCGATCGGCTCGCTGCTCACCAATCCGGGCGGCCCGGGCGCCAGCGGCATCGGGCTGGTCCGCGACTCGGTGGACTATGCCGTGGGCGCACCCGTGCGCGACAAGTTCGACGTCATCGGCTTCGACCCCCGCGGTGTCGGCGAATCCACCGCCGTGACCTGCTACGACGCCGCCGACATGGACGCCTACCTCTTCGACATCCCCGCGAACAAGCGGGGGACGGATGCCTGGACCGACGAGCTCCTCGCCAACCACAAGGCGTTCGGCGAAGCGTGCGACGCGAACAGCGACGGCATCCTGCCCTACATCACGACCGACAACTCGGCACGCGACATGGACCTCATGCGTGCGGTGCTGGGCGACAAGGAGCTGTACTACCTCGGCTACTCGTACGGCACCTTCCTCGGTGCGACATACGCCAAGCTGTTCCCCGACAAGGTGGGCCGGCTCGTGCTCGACGGCGCGATCGACCCGTCCATTCCCGGCCTCGACGTCGGCGTCTCGCAGGCGGTCGGCTTCGAGTCCGCCCTGCGCGCCTACATGGCCGACTGCCTCACCGACAAGGACTGCCCGTTCCGCGGCACCGTCGACGAGGCGATGGCCGACCTCGGCACGCTGCTCGCCAGCGTCGATCGCAGCCCGATCCCCAACTCGGACGGGCGCGAGCTCGGCGCCGACTCCCTCATGACGGCGATCGTCGCCGCTCTGTACTCGCAGGACAGCTGGGGCTACCTCACGCAGGCACTCAGCGACGTGCTCGGCGGTGACGCGAGCGTGGCGTTCCAGCTCGTCGACTTCTACTACAACCGCCAGGACGGCGCGTACCTCGACAACCAGACCGAGGCCTTCCGCGCCTACAACTGCATGGACTACCCGGTCGACGCCACCGACGAGCAGCAGGCACAGGCCGATGCGCTGCTGGCCGCCGAGGCGCCGACGATCGCGCCGTACTGGGACGGTCCCGACCCGTGCACCGTCTGGCCGTACCCCGCGACGGGCGTGCGTGAGCGCATCACGGCCGACGGCGCTGCGCCGATCGTCGTGGTCGGCACCACGAACGACCCCGCGACCCCGTACCAGTGGGCGGTGTCGCTGGCCGACCAGCTGTCGTCCGGCGTGCTCGTGACCCGCGTCGGCGAGGGCCACACCGGCTACAACAAGGGCAACTCCTGCGTCGACGACGCCGTGAACACCTACCTCATCGACGGCACCGCGCCCGAGGACGGTCTGCGCTGCGAGTGATCCTGAAGATGTGAAGGGGGTGGATGCCGCGACGGCATCCACCCCCTTCACATCGGGCCGCGTGCGTGTCAGCGCCGCAGCACGCGACGGGCGAGCGCGTTGCCGAGGAACTGCACGACCTGCACGATCACGATGATGACGAGCACGGCGGCCCACGTGACCCACGGGTTGAACTGCTTGAACCCGTAGACGATCGCGAACTCGCCGAGGCCCCCGGCCGCGACGGCGCCGGCGATCGCCGTCATGTCGACCAGTGCGACCACGATGAACGTGTAGCCGAGGATGAGCGGGCCGAGCGCTTCGCGAGGCAGGAGCCGCAGCAGGATGCGAGACCGGCTCGCGCCGGTGGCCCGCGCCGCTTCGATCACGCCGGGACGGACGGTGAGCAGGTTCTGCTCGACGATCCGGCTGATCGCGAACAGCGACGCGATCGTGATGGCGAAGATCGCGAACTCCGGCCCGATCCCGGGGATGCCGACCGCACGTGCGAGGGGCTGCACCGCCGCGAGCAGGATCACGAACGGGATCGGGCGGAAGAAATTCACGACGACGTTCAAGGTGCCGAACAGGAACCGATTCGGGAACAGGCTCCCCGGGCGCGTGGCGTACAGCGCGAGCCCGACGAACAGCCCGGCGATGCCGCCGAACACGAGGCTGAGCGACACGACGTAGAGCGTCTCGGCGGTGGCCTCCCACAGGGCGGGGAGCAGGTCGATGAGCCTATCCACGGGCGTCCTCCTCGATGAGCGGGGCGAACGCCGAGACCGCGTCGATCGCCTGCTGGACGGCTCCCGCTTCTCCGGTCAGCGCCAGGGTGAGGTGCCCGAACACGCGACCACGGATGTCGTTGATGCCGCCGTGGACGAGTTCGAACCGCACGCCGTGCGCCGCGAGCGCCGCGAACACATCGGCCTGCGTCGCCGCACCGGTGCCTGCGGGTCCGTCATGACCGATCTGTCCGCCGTCGCCGATCTGGAGCGTGACGATGCGGCCGGGATGCCGGTCGCGCAGGGTGCGCAGCTGCGCACCGGTCGGGACGTCCTCGATGATGCTCGCGACGAACCTCTGCGTCGCCGCGTGCTGCGGCGACGAGAGCACGTCGAAGACATCGCCGCTCTCGATGATGCGGCCGTCCTCCATCACGACGACGCGGTCGGCGAGCGTCCGGATCACGTCCATCTCGTGCGTGATGACGAGGATCGTGATGCCGAGCTCGTCGTTGACGCGCTTGAGCAGAGCGAGCACCTCCTGCGTCGTGTCGGGGTCGAGCGCGCTGGTCGCCTCGTCCGCGAGCAGGATCCGCGGACTCGTCGCGAGGGCACGGGCGATGCCCACGCGCTGCTTCTGCCCGCCCGAGAGCTGCTCCGGGTAGCTGCCGGCTTTGTCGGCGAGACCGACGAAGCGCAGCAGCTCGTCGACACGCGCCGCGATCTCGGCGCGGGGGCGCCGGGCGACCTCCAGCGGGTAGGCGACGTTCTTCGCGACGGTCCGTGAGTCGAACAGGTTGAACTGCTGGAAGATCATGCCGATGTCGCCGCGCAGCGCGCGCAGCTCGCGCTCGCGCAGGTGCGTGATGTCGCGACCGTCGATCTCGACGGTCCCGGTGGTCGGCGTCTCGAGGGCGTTCACCAGGCGCAGCACGGTGCTCTTGCCCGCACCGGAGTACCCGATGATGCCGCACACGTCACCGGCGGCGACGGTCAGTGAGACGTCGTCGACGGCGACGACGGGGGAGCCGTCCTTCGACGGCGGAGGGAAGGTCTTGGTCACGCCGGTGAGGCGGATGCGGGTCATTCGTGCTCCTCGGGGGAACGCGTGTGCGGCCCGCTCGCGCAGGACGCGATCGGGCCGCACACGACGGTGGTGCTGAGTGTTACGAGTTGGCGCGGATGTCGTCCTCGACGTCGGTGAGCGACGCGACGAGGTCGTCGACGGGCGTCTTGACGAGGACGGCGGTGCCTCCGGACGCCTCCACCACGCCGTCGAGCACGGCCTGAGTCTCCTGGTAGATCTCGACGAGCTTCAGGTACGTCGGGTTGTCGGCGTCCTCGGCCTTGGCCGCGAAGATGTTGATGTACGGGATCGCCGCCGGGTCGGACGGGTCGTCCTGGGCGATCGCGTCGTCGGCGCTGAGGCCGGCGTCCTCGAGGAAGTCGTTGTTCACGATGGCCGCCGCGACATCGGGCAGCGATGTCGCGGTGAACGAGGCATCCAGCGCCTCCACCTTCACCTTGGAATCGGGCAGCACGTCGGCGACGGTCGAGAACGGCGAGCCGCCGTCTTCGAGCTCGATGAGGCCGGCCGACTGGAGCACGAGGAGGCCGCGCGCCTGGTTGGACTCGTCGTTCGGCACGGCGACGGTGGCGCCGGCGGGGATGTCGTCGACCGAGTCGTACTGCGACGAGTACAGGCCCAGCGGGTAGATCGCGGTGGCGCCGATGGGCTGCAGGTCATCGTCGCTGTTGACGTTGTAGGTCGCGAGGTAGATCACGTGCTGGAACTGGTTGAGGTCCAGTTCGCCCGCAGAGAGGGCGGGGTTCGGCTGCGTGTACTCGGTGAAGTTGACCAGCTCGACGTCGATGCCCTCGTCGGCGGCGGCATCGGCGAACGTCTCCCAGTACGGGTCGCCGGAGTTGACGACGCCGATGCGGACGGTCTTCTGCTCGTCGGTGCTGCCCGACGCGGAATCGGTGCCGGTCCCGGCGCAGCCGGCCAGGAGGAGGGCGACGGGCAGGGCGAGTGCTGCGGCGGTGATGAGCTTCTTGGGCGTGGACATGTGTGCGTGCTCCTGTGGATCGAGGCCCGTCGGGGCTTGTGACCGCGCGCACGATCCGCCGGACCGCGCACGCTTCGTCGCGGGCCGGTTTCGACCGTACGGGGGCCTGCGCGGATCCCCGAACCGATGCGTAACACGTCGACACCGTGGGGCGCGGAACGGCGTCAGGAGGGCCGAGGGGATGCCGACACCCGGCGTGGTTCGCGAGCACTCCGCAAACCCTGTAAGATCGATGCTTGTGCAACGCGCAAGCGAAGCGCGCCACCTTAGCTCAGTGGTAGAGCATCCCACTCGTAATGGGAAGGCCGTCAGTTCAATCCTGACAGGTGGCTCCGATGTGAAGACGGCCGCAGATCTGCGGCCGTTTTCCGTATCCCGGAGAGGGAGGCCCGGTGTCCGACACGATCGACGCGATCGCTGAGATCTTCACGTGGATCGGATTCGGGCTCGGGGCCCTGCTTGCCGTCGTCGCGCTCATCCTGCGCCTCGCGGACGGCACGTGGGTGCGCACGCAGGGTGTCGTGGACGAGGGTCCGCACGGGCGCCTCGTGCGCTGGTTCGACGATCACGCCGGCGGGGTGGGCACCGCGTACCTGACGCACGACCAGGAGCGGCGCATCGGGAACGCCGCGACCGCCGACGTCTACGTGCGCCCGGGGCGCCATGACCGCGTGCGCCTGACGCCGGGGTCGCCGGCCGTGCGGGCCGTGGGGCTGCTCGCCGCCGGGCTCCTCGCGCTCGGCGTGCTCGCGCTCGTGACGTCGCTCGTGCTGCTGTTCGTGCGCGGCTGAGCGGCCGGTGCGGGTGCACAGCGCCGGACGTTCTCCACGACACGCCGGATAGGGATGCGGTCGGCCGGCGTGTCGCGAAGAGTCTCCGACACGGCGCACGGGCTCATGCCAGGGCGAGCATGCCGCCGGCGAGGAGCGCCAGTCCGAGCCCTGTCCACTGGACCGCCGCGACGCGCTCGCGCAGGACCACGGCGGCCAGAAGGATGGTCCCCGCCGGGTAGAGCGCCGTCAGTGCCGAGACGATCGACAGGTCGCCCTCGCGCAGGGCCAGCAGCATGAGGGCGTTGGCTGCGGCGTCGGCGACGCCGCACACGGCCGCGAGCCACCAGGCGCGTGCCGCGGAGGGCGCGGCGGCGATCGATCCGGTCGTCGCGTGCTCGAGGTCGGCGTGCCCGCTGGGCATCGCGCCGAGCGGCGGCCCGGCCACTCCCAGCACGGAGCGTGCCGGCCGACCGCGGCGCAACGCCGCGAGCGCGATGGCGCCCACGACCGCCACCGTGATGACGCCGCTCGTGGCGCGGCTGGCGACGAGCGGCGCGAGGCCGCTGTCATCGGAGGTCTGGTCGACGATGATGAGGAACGCCCCGATCGCCAGGCCCGCCCCGAGTGCCATCACCAGTCCGCGGACCGTCGGCCGCACGATGCGCTCGCCGGGGATGAACCCGACGAGCACGACGGCCACGAGCGCGAGCGCGAGGCCGGCGTACCCGAGCGGCGCGAGCGCCTCGCCGTTGACGAGCAGCCCCCACAGCATGGGCGCGATGGCCGAGACGACGGCCGTGAGGGGCGACAGGATGCTCATGGGGCCGACCGCGAGGCTCGCGTACAGCAGGGCGATCGCGACGACGCTGACGACACCGCCGAGCACGCCCCACGCCAGATCGGCGCCCGTCCACTCGCCGCCCAGAAGGGGCTGCGCGACGACGAGTGCGACGAGACCGGAGAGCGCGGCGACGGCGGTCACGACGATGGAGCGCAGACGCCTCGCCGCCAGTCCGCCGAGGAAGTCGGCCGAGCCGTAGACGAGCGCGCCGATCAGTGCGAGGGCGGCGGAGAGCATCGTGGGGGAGCCTAGCGAAGGCCGCGACGGCCGAGGGCCGATCGCGCCCGAACCGGATTTGCATGATCGGCCAAGTTGCTAGATAAGCTAGCGATATGACGCAGCCTCATCACGCGAGACGAGTACCGACGCGATGGCTGCGGATCGGCATCCCGGTCCTTCTGGTGCTCGTGTGGCTGGCGGCCGGGTCTATCGGCGGACCCTACTTCGGCAAGGTGGACGAGGTGTCGTCGAACGACCGCTCGACGTTCCTGCCGCAGAGTGCGGATGCGACGCAGGTGAACGAGCGCCTCGCCGACTTCCTCGGAGACGAGAGCATCCCGGCGGTCATCGTCGTCACCGGCGACGGCGACCTCACCGACGACCAGATCGCCGACGTCCAGACGTTCGTCGACGACGTCGCCGAACTCGACGATGTCGCCGGAGACATCTCGCCGCCGATCCCCTCCGACGACGGCGAGGCCGTGCAGGTCTTCGTGCCGATCGATGCGTCCGGCGAGGTGGGCGACACCGTCGCCGAGATCCGGGCGATGGCCGCCGAAGACCTGCCCGACGGCCTGACCGCGTGGGTCACCGGTCCCGCCGGGTTCACGGCGGACCTCGTCGCGGGCTTCCTCGGAATCGACGGACTACTGCTCGGCGTGGCCTTGGGAGCAGTGTTCCTGATCCTGGTCATCGTCTACCGCTCGCCGCTGCTGCCCGTCCTCGTGCTCGCGACGTCGATGTTCGCGCTGTGCGCGGCCCTGCTGACGGTGTGGTGGCTCGCGTACGCCGGCATCGTCGTGCTCAACGGGCAGGTCCAGGGCATCCTGTTCATCCTCGTGATCGGCGCGGCGACGGACTACGCGCTCCTGTACGTCGCCCGATTCCGAGAGGCGATCGCCACCGGAGTGCGCAAGTGGGATGCCACCCTGACGGCGTGGCGCGGCGCGTTCGAGCCCATCCTCGCCTCGGGCGGCACCGTGATCGCGGGTCTGCTGTGCCTGCTGCTGTCGGACCTCGCCACCAACCGCGCGCTCGGCCCCATCGCCTCGATCGGCATCGCCTTCTCGGTGCTGTCGGCGCTCACCTTCCTGCCGGCGCTGCTGGCACTGTGCGGACGGGCGGCGTTCTGGCCGTTCATCCCGAAGCACGCCGTGGCGACGATCCCCGACGACCTCACCCAGCCGGTGAAGGGCCTGTGGCCCCGGCAGGCCCGCTTCGTCGCCCGCAACGCGCGCGTCGTGTGGATCGTGTGCACCGTGGTGCTCCTGGCCGGCGCCCTCGGCATCACACAGCTGAAGGCCGACGGCGTGCCGACGAGCGATCTCGTGCTCGGCTCCTCCGAGGCGCGCGACGGCCAGGAGGTGCTCGCCGAGCACTTCCCGGCCGGATCAGGATCGCCCGTGTACGTCGTGGTGCCCCAGGACGACCTGGCCGCGACCGTCGAGGTGCTCGACGCCTCCGACGGGATCGAATCGGTCTCCGTCGCGTCGGCGGACTCGCCCACCGGGCAGGCCGGCGTCGAAGTCCAGGACGGCGAACCGGTGTTCACCGCCGTGGGGCCGCCGGGGACCCCCGCGCCCGCGCCGACCGTGTCGGACGGCGACGTGCTCGTGATCGGGACGCTGACGGATGCCGCCGACTCGGTGGCCGCCGAAGACACCGTGCGTGCGCTCCGGGCCGACCTCGACGACGAACTCGGCGCCGGCACCGCGTTGGTCGGCGGCGAGACGGCGACCGACATCGACACGAACGACACGTCCACGCGCGACCGCACGCTCATCATCCCGGTCATCCTCCTGGTGATCCTGGTGATCCTCATGCTTCTGCTGCGGTCGATCCTCGCGCCTGTGCTGCTCATCGCGACGGTCATCCTGTCGTTCGCGACGGCGCTCGGCGTCAGCGCACTCGTGTTCAACGGCATCCTCCTGTTCCCGGGCGCCGATCCCGCGGTGCCGTTGTACGGGTTCGTGTTCCTGGTGGCCCTCGGGGTGGACTACAACATCTTCCTGATGTCGCGCGTGCGCGAGGAGTCCCTCGTCCACGGCACCAGACCCGGCATCCTGCGGGGGCTCGTCGCCACCGGCGGCGTCATCACGTCGGCAGGCCTCGTGCTCGCGGCGACGTTCGCAGCGCTCGGCGTCATCCCGATCCTGTTCCTCGCGCAGATCGCGTTCATCGTGGCCTTCGGCGTGCTGCTCGACACCTTCGTCGTGCGCTCGCTCCTGGTGCCCGCCCTGTCGTACGACATCGGACGCGCCATCTGGTGGCCGTCGAAGCTCTGGCGCCACGATGCATCCCCGGCCGATGACGCACCGGACGCAGGCGCCCTGACCGCGGACGACGGCCATCGCCTCACGCGCGAGGAGTACCGGCGTACGCTCGAACCATGAGCAAGGCACTGTTCATCGTCGACGTACAGAACGACTTCACCGAGGGCGGCGCGCTGGGTGTCGAGGGCGGTGACGCCGTCGCCCGCGGCATCTCGCAGTTCCTCGTGACGCACGCCGAGGACTACGCCGTGGTCATCGCGTCGCGCGACTGGCATGACGGCGACAACGACAACGGCGGGCACTTCGCCGCCGGCGAGCCGGACTTCGTCGACACGTGGCCGGTCCACTGCGTCGCCGGCACCGCGGGCGCCGACTACGACCCGGGCCTCGACCTGGCCGCAGTCACGCACCATGTCAAGAAGGGGCAGGGCAGACCCGCGTACTCCCTGTACGAAGGCACGACCGACGAGGGCGAGACGGTGTCGCAGCTGCTGGACGCCCACGGCGTGGTCGACGTCGACGTGGTGGGCATCGCGACCGACTACTGCGTGCGCGCCTCCGCGCTGGACGCGATCGAGCACGGACGCCACGTCCGCGTGCTCACGGATCTCGTGGCCGGCGTCGCGCCCGGGTCGAGCGAGGCCGCGCTGGCCGAGCTCGCCCACGCCGGCGCCGAGCTGGCGGCTGCGGCATCCCGCGACTGAGGCGAGCCGGGCCGGCCCGGCTCGCCCCGCGCCGGGTCAGGCGGCGGGGCCAGCGATGAGCGTCACCGCGGCCGACCGGGTCGCGCCGGACGCGTCGACCCACGTCAGCGTGATCGTGTCTCCGGGCTCGTAGCCCGCGAGCAGCGACGAGAGCGCGTCGCCGTCGGCGACCGCTGCGCCGTCGATCGCCGTGATGGAGTCGCCGGCGGTGAGTCCGGCGGCCGCCGCGGGGGTGCCGTCGATGGCCCCGGCGATCAGGGCGCCCGCGGTCGTGGACCCGCCGTACCGGTACCCGGCGGGCACACGCGCCACCTGGACGCCGAGGAAGGCGGGCGATCCGACCGCGACGCCGCTGGTCTCGTCTCCGGCGCGGGTCTGGTCGACGATCGCGAGCGCGTCCTCGATCGGGATGGCGTATGCGACGGTGGTCGCCGATCCGCTGGAGGCGGCGGTGGTCATGCCGACGACCTCTCCTTCGGCATCGAGCAGCGCGCCCCCCGAGTCGCCGGCCACCACGTCGGCCGCGAACTCGATCATGCCGTCGAGCGTCTCGCCCGCGGTCAGCCCGTCGGAAGACGTGGTGACGGAAGACTCGAGCTCGGTGATCGCGCCGTCGGCGGCCATGAGGACGCCGCCGCCCGAGGCGTTTCCGACCGCGGTCACGGCGTCGCCGACGGCCTCGGCATCGTCGTCGACGGCGACCGTCTGCAGCCCGCTCGCGCCCTGCAGCTGCAGCAGCGCGACGTCGTCGGCGGCATCCGTGCCCACGACGGTCGCCGTGTAGGTCTGACCGGTGGCGGCGATCGTCACCGCGATCTCGGTCGAACCCTCGATCACGTGGTTGTTCGTCAGCACGAGACCGTCGGCGGTCAGCACCATGCCCGTGCCCGCGGCCTGCGCGTCCTCGTAGCCGAGCGTGGTCTCGATGATCACCACACCGGTGGACTCCGCGGCATCCGCCGAGGTCGCGGGCGTCTGCGTCGACGCGCCGCCGTAGCGGGTCGCGCCACCGCCGTACGAGCTGTACGGCGAGCCGCTCGTGCCCGGAGCGGAGGGGAGGGATGCCGTCACCGCCGTCGGCGCGGCGCTCACGGCGTTCGCGCTGTTCGCGGCCGTGGCGAGTGGCGCGGCCAGAGCGAGCGAACCTGCCATCACGAGGCCGGCGCATGCCAGCGCCGTCCGTCGCCGGTACCACGGTGCGGCAGGCGCCGACGGCGGGAGGTCGGCGGTCGGCTCGGGTGTGCGGTGTGTGAACATGATGCCCTCGCTCTCTCAGGACTCCATCGGAACACCGGACGCCGTGAGCCGCCGATCCGACGCCTATGCGTCGGTTATGGATCGACGCGCCGCGGGACCGCTAGCCTCTGGATCGTGACCACCATCCGCCCCCTGCTCCCCACCGATCGCGACGCCTGGCTGCCGCTGTGGCACGGGTATCTCGAGTTCTACGAGACCCAGCTCTCCGACGAGCAGACGGCGCTCACGTGGAACCGTCTCGTCGATCCGCAGTTCCCGATCCACGGCGCCCTCGCCATCGGCGACGACGGCACTGCCGTGGGGCTCGTGCACTGGCTCACCCACGCGGCGACGTGGTCGGCCGAGCCGTACTGCTATCTGGAGGACCTGTTCGTCGACCCCGCGGTGCGCGGCGGCGGCGCCGGCCGTGCGCTCATCGCGCATGTCGCCGCATGGGCCGAGGCCCACGGTTCGCCGAAGGTCTACTGGCTCACCCAGGAGACGAACGAGACGGCGCGCACGCTGTACGACCGTGTGGCGACCCACACGGGCTACGTCCACTACCAGATCGGACTCGGCGCATGACCGCGAGCACGCCCGCAGCCGCGCCGGAGCGACGCACCGGCGACCTGATCGCGACGCTGCTGCTCATCGGCTTCTCTGTGGGCGTCGCCGTGGTGATGTTCTTCGTGTCGCTGCTGTGGGCGGTCGGCGCGCACGACAACACGCTCGCGATCGTGCTCGGCGGCTACCTGCCGCTCGCGTTCTGCATCATCGGCGGCGTCATCGGCATCGTCGCGCTCTCGCGCCGGCGCCTGGCGTTCTGGTACCCGCTGATCGCGCTCGTGCTGAGCATCGTGGCGTGGCTCGTCGCGCTCGCGATCGTGCGCTGACGTCCTTGTCGCGGGCGATCGCGCGCGGGACGGTGACCGGCATCCCTCATCGACGGTCGGCGGACCTGCCGCTGGTGACGCTCTTCGCGGACTTGTCGGACGTGCGGTCACGCGTGCCGACGGGTGCCCACCCGCGGCGGATGCCGCGGGCCGTGCTCGGCCGTCCGTCACGGGAGCGGTACACGATGTAGGGGCGGAAGAGGTAGTGCACGGGTGCTGTGAACGCGTGCACGAGCCGCGTGAACGGCCACAGCATGAACAGCACCATGCCGATGAGGGTGTGCAGCTGGAAGTCGAGCGACGCCTGGCTCATGGCGTCGATGTTCGGCTGGAACACGAACAGCGACCGGAACCACGGCGCGACCGTGTCGCGGTACGTGAGCTCCTGGTGGGGACCGATCACCCCCAGCACGGTCGTCGCGAGGCCGGCGACGATCGCGGCGACCAGCACGACGTACATCGTCTTGTCGTTCTTGGTGGTCGCCATGAACACCGGTCCCGTGGTGCGTCGGCGGTAGATCAGGATGCCGATGCCGACGAGCGTCGCGAACCCGGCGATCGAGCCGAGGCCGAGGGCGGCGAGGTGGTACATCTCGTCCGAGATGCCGAAGAAGTCCGTCCACGCCTTGGGGATCACGAGCCCCGCGACATGGCCGATGACGACGACGAGGATGCCGAAGTGGAACAGCGGGGACCCGATCCGCAGCAGGCGCGACTCGTACAGCTGCGACGAGCGGGTGGTCCAGCCGAACTGGTCGTACCGGTAGCGCCAGATGGTGCCGCCGACGAGCACCGCGACCATGAGGTAGGGCAGGATCCCCCACAGGAAGAGGTCCATCAGCGTCCTCCGGCCGGGTGGAGCGGCAGCAGCCGCGGGTCGTGCGCGTCGAGCCCGACGGACTCGCGCGGGGGTCCGGCCGCCGCCATCGCCATGGCCTGCTGGCGGTCGGCGGGGGAGCGGCCGGGGAGCGTGTCGCACACGGCGGCGACGACCCCCGCGTACGGGGATCCGCGTTCGGCGAGGGCGATGCGGATGAGCTCGAGGCTCGGACGATACTCCTGCATGAGGGCGGCGCCCTCGCGCGGCGCATGACGGGCGAACTCGAGCACGAGCGGCAGGTAGTCCGGCAGCTCGCCGGTGCGGTCGAGCTCCAGCCCGGCCTCGCGGTACCGGCGTTTGAGATCGGCCAGCACCGCACCCCGGCGACGCGTGTCGCCGTCGGTCCAGTAGCTGAGGTAGAGGGCGTGCCGTCGCGACATGTCGAACGTGTCGACATAGACCGCCTGCACCTCGGACGCTGGTGTCGCGTTCCACCACTCGAGCAGAGGGGCGAAGGATGCCGCCGCTCGGGGTGCCGACTCCCGCAAGGCCTGCTCGATCAGGGCGGCCGACCCCAGCACGGTGTCGTCGGGGTAGCTCAGGCACAGCGACGCGGCCTGGTGGACGACCGCCGAGCTCACGGCGCGCCTCCGCCGGAGGCATCCCGAGGGGAGGATTTCGGCGGGAAGAGTCCGGAGGGTGCGCCGTTGCCGTCCCAGTTCAGGAGGTTGACGCGGCCGCGCAGCGACTCGCCGCTGGCCGCTGTATCGGCGGTCTGACGGTCCTTCAGGGCCTGGAACGTCTCGACCGCGACCGGGACCGGCCGGCCGCTCGCCTCGCCGAACGGTCCCGACTCCGAGCCGTATGCGCCGCCGTCGAAGTCGAGCGAGCAGCCGAGCTCCTCGAGCTCGTGGGCCCGCTCGTAATGTGCGGTGGGGATGACGTAGCGGTCCTCGTACTTCGCGATCGCCAGGAGGCGATACATCTCGTAGATCGACTCGCCGGTCATGCCGACCGCCTCCGGGATCGACTCGTCGCGCTCGCGGTCGAGCGTGATGTCGCGCAGGTACGACCGCATGGCCGCGAGGCGCCACAGCACCGCGGTGATGATGTCGGTGTCGCCGGCGGTGAACAGCTCGGCGAGGTATTCGACGGGGATGCGAAGGGACTCGATCGCGCCGAACAGCGTGCCGGCGGACTCGGCGTCGTGGCCCTGGTCGCGCAGCAGGTCGACGATCGGCGACAGCGGCGGGATGTACCAGACCATCGGCATCGTGCGGTACTCGGGGTGGAGCGGCAGCGCCACCCGGTACTTCTTGGCCAGGGCGTACACGGGCGACCGTCGGGCGGCATCCATCCAATCCTCGGGGATGTCGCCCTGGGCACGGGCCGCGGCGATGACCTCGGGGTCGTTCGGATCGAGGATGAGGTCGAGCTGCGCCTCGTAGAGGTCCTGCTCGTCAGGCGTCGACGCGGCCGCGGTGACGCCGTCGGCATCGTAGAGGAACAGGCCGAGGTAGCGCAGACGCCCGACGCACGTCTCGGAGCACACCGTCGGGATGCCGACCTCAAGGCGCGGGTAGCACAGCGTGCACTTCTCGGCCTTGCCGGTCTTGTGGTTGAAGTAGATCTTCTTGTACGGGCAGCCGGTGATGCACTGGCGCCAGCCGCGGCAGCGGTCCTGGTCGACGAGCACGATGCCGTCCTCGGCGCGCTTGTAGATCGCGCCCGACGGGCACGACGCCATGCACGACGGGTTGAGGCAGTGCTCGCAGATCCGCGGCAGGTAGAACATGAAGGTCTTCTCGAACTGCAGCTTGATGGCGTCCTCGGACTCCCGGCGCACCTTCTGCACGATCGGGTCGAGATGCCCCATCTCCGAAGCCCCGCCCAGGTCGTCGTCCCAGTTCGCCGACCACGTGATCTTGGTGTCTTCGCCGGTGATGAGCGACTTCGGCCGTGCCACCGGGAAGTCGTCGCCGAGCGGCGCGTCGATCAGCGTCTCGTAGTCGTACGTCCACGGCTCGTAGTAGTCCTCGAGCTTCGGCTGCACGGGCGACGAGAAGATCGAGAACAGGCGCTTCGCGCGGCTGCCGGTACGCAGCGAGAGCCGGCCGCGGCGGTTCAGGGTCCATCCGCCGCGCCACTGCTCCTGGTCCTCGTACCGGCGCGGGTAGCCCTGACCTGGCCGCGTCTCGACGTTGTTGAACCACACGTACTCGGTGCCGGCCCGGTTGGTCCACGCCTGCTTGCAGGTGACCGAGCAGGTGTGGCATCCGATGCACTTGTCGAGGTTCATGACCATGCCCATCTGGGCCATCACGCGCATCAGAACACCACCTCCTGGCTGCGACGTCGCACCGTCGCGACCATGTCCCGCTGGTTGCCCGTCGGCCCCAGATAGTTGAACGCGTACGACAGCTGCGCGTATCCGCCGATGAGATGCGTCGGTTTCACGAGCAGTCGCGTGACGGAATTGTGGATGCCGCCACGCCGGCCGGTCGCCTCCGACTTGGGCACGTCGATCGTGCGCTCCTGCGCGTGGTGCACGTAGACGACCCCGGTCGGCATGCGGTGCGACACGATCGCGCGGGCAACCAGCACGCCGTTGGAGTTGACGCACTCGACCCAGTCGTTGTCGGCGGCGCCGATGGCCGCGGCATCCGCCGGGCTCATCCAGACCGTGGGGCCGCCGCGCGACAACGACAGCATGAACAGGTTGTCCTGATACTCCGAGTGGATCGACCACTTGGAGTGCGGCGTGAGGTATCGCACCACGACCTGCTGCGAGCCGTCGGGTCCGAGCTTGGGCTCGCCGAACAGACGGTGCATGTCCAGCGGCGGCCGGTAGATCGGCAGCGACTCGCCGAGGTCGCGCATCCACGCGTGGTCGAGGTAGAAGTGCATGCGCCCGGTGAGGGTGTGGAACGGCTTCAGCCGCTCGATGTTCACGGTGAACGGGGCGTAGCGTCTGCCGCCGGTCTCGGAGCCCGACCACTCCGGCGACGTGATCACCGGCACGGGTGCCGCCTGTGTTATCGCGAACGTGATGCGCTTCTCCTCCGAGCCTTCGGCGAGGTCGGCCAGCGGCTTGCCGACCCGCTTCTCGAGGGTGCGGAAGCCCTGTGCTGCGAGCTCGCCGTTCGTCGTGCCCGAGAACGACAGGATCGCCTCTGCCATCTTGACGTCGGTGTCGATCGCCGGACGCCCCTCGGCCGCGCCGCCGAGCATGACGCCGGTCTTCTGCGCGAGCACCTCGACCTCGTGCTTCAGGTCGTAGGTCACCGCCTTGGTGGTGAAGCCCAGGGTGTCGGCGAGCGGCCCGACCGCGGCCAGCTTGTCGGCGATCGCGGTGTAGTCGCGTTCGACCACGGTGTACTGCGGCATCGTCCTGCCCGGGATGCCGCGACCGTCCCCGCGCGACCAGTCGCGCACCTCGCCGCCGGGCTGGGCCGTCTCGCCCGGGGTGTCGTGCTGCATCGGCGTCGACACCAGGTCCCGGCGCGTGCCGAGATGGGTGGCGGCCTGTGCCGAGAACTCCACCGCGATGGCGTGGAACAGGTCGAAGTCGCTGCGGGCCTCCCACGGCGGGTCGATCGCCGGTGTGAAGGCGTGCACGAACGGGTGCATGTCGGTCGACGACAGGTCGTGCTTCTCGTACCAGGTCGCCGCGGGGAACACGACGTCCGACAGCAGGGTCGTCGACGTCATGCGGAAGTCGGCCGACACCAGCAGGTCGAGCTTGCCCTGGGGGATCCGGTCGCGCCACGTCACGTCGTTCGGGCGGACGCTCGCCTCGTCGGTTGCCATGACGTTGCTGTGGGTGCCGAGCAGGTACTTGAGGAAGTACTCGTTGCCCTTCGCGCTCGATCCCATGAGGTTCGAGCGCCACAGCGTCAGCAGGCGCGGCCAGTTCTCGGGGGCGTCGACGTCCGAGATCGCCGGCTGCAGCTCCCCGGACTCGAGCTGCGAGACGACGTAGGATGCCGCGTCCGCCGCCTCGCCGTTCGCCACCGCCTCATCCGCCTTGTCGGCGAGGTCGAGCGGGTTCACGCCGAACTGCGGGTAGAAGGGCATCCAGCCCAGCCGCGCGGACTGCGCGATCGTGTCGGCCGTGTGCATGCCCGTCAGGTTGCCCTCGGCCAGCGGTGAGGCGAGCGCGTCCGCCGAGTAGCCGTCGAAGCGCCACTGGTCGGTGTGCATGTACCAGTACGCCGTGCCGATCATCGTGCGCGGCGGCCGTGACCAGTCCAGCGCGTTCGCCAGCGACAGCCAGCCGGTGATAGGGCGGCACTTCTCCTGACCGACATAGTGCGCCCAACCGCCGCCGTTGCGTCCCATCGAGCCGGTGAGGATCAGCAGCGCGAGGATCGCCCGGTAGGTGGCATCTCCGTGGAACCACTGGCAGATGCCCGCGCCCATGATGATCATCGAGCGGCCCTGCGACTCGGCCGCGTTCGCGGCGAACTCGCGCGCGATGCGGATGGCAGCCTGCGCCGGCACGCCCGTGATCTCCTCCTGCCACGCCGGCGTGTAGGGCGCGTCGGCGTCGTCGTAGTCCGCCGGCCAATCACCCGGGAGACCGTCGCGGCCCACGCCGTACTGGGCGAGCATCAGATCGAGGACGGTCGTGACGAGGATGCCGTCCACCCGCGTGGCCGGCACGCCACGGCGCAGCACCGCGCCCTCGCCGTCGGACGAATCGAACCGGGGGAGGAGGACCTCGGCGTTCTCGATCGCAGTGCCCGCGGGCAGATCGCTCACCGACAGCGCCGGCTCCACGCCCTCGAGGTCGAGGTTCCAGCGGCCCTCGCCCGAAGGCGCGTACCGGAACCCCATCGAGCCGTTGGGGACGCGCGGGGTCGCGGTGGCGGCATCCAGCACCACCGTCTTCCACTCGTCCTCCGGGGTGTCGCCGCCGAGATCCTTCGACGTCAGGAACGTTCCGGGCACATGGGCCCCGTCGCGCTCGACGAGTCGCACGAGGTGGGGCAGGTCGGTGTACTGGCGCGAGAAGTCCGCGAAGAACGGCACCCGGCGGTCGACGTAGTTCTCCTTGAGCACGACGTGGCCCATCGCCATCGCGAGGGCGGCATCGGTTCCGGCCTGGCACGGCAGCCACTCGTCGGCGAACTTCGTGTTGTCGGCGTAGTCGGGGCTGACCGTCACGACCTTGGTGCCGCGATAGCGGACCTCGGCCATCCAGTGCGCGTCGGGCGTGCGGGTGACGGGGACGTTCGAGCCCCACATCATGAGGTACGTGGCATCCCACCAGTCGCCCGATTCCGGGACGTCGGTCTGGTCGCCGAACACCTGCGGGCTCGCGACAGGCAGGTCGGCGTACCAGTCGTAGAACGACGTCATCACGCCGCCGATGAGCTGCGTGAAGCGCGTGCCGATGCAATGCGACACCATCGACATCGCCGGGATCGGCGAGAACCCCGCGACCCGGTCGGGGCCGTACTCCTTGATCGTGTGCACGTAGCCGGCGGCGACGAGTTCGACGGCCTCCTGCCAGCTCGCGCGCACAAGGCCGCCCTTGCCGCGTGCCAGCTGGTAGCGGCTGCGCACACCCGGGTCGGTGGTCACCTCGTGGAACGCCTCGACGGGGTCCTTGCCGCGCGCCTTCGCGGAGCGGTAGGCGTCCAGCAGCACGCCCCTCACGTACGGGTAGCGCACCCGGGTGGGCGAGTAGGTGTACCAGGAGAACGCAGCCCCGCGGGGGCAACCGCGGGGCTCGTATTCGGGGCGATCAGGACCGACGCTCGGATAGTCGGTCTCTTGCGACTCCCACGTGATGATGCCGTCCTTGACGTACACCTTCCACGAGCACGACCCGGTGCAGTTGACGCCGTGCGTCGAGCGGACGACCTTGTCGTGGCTCCACCGATCGCGGTAGAAGACGTCGCCCTCGCGGCCCCCCGTGAGGAACGCCGCCCGATTGTCGTCGGTCTCGTCCCACCTCGTGAAGAATCGTCCCGCCGCGAGCAGCGCGTCGGAAGCCGGACCGTCCACACCGATCTGGGGCGTCATGTCTCGGACCCTAGCGAACCGCCGGGCGGGTGCGCCAGGGGTTCCGATGCCGTTCGGCGTCTGCGCGCGGAGGACCGGGAGACGGATGCGACGAGGGCGGCCGCTGCCGACCGCCCTCGTCCGCGGTGGGCCCCGTGGGGCTCGAACCCACGACCCGCGGATTAAAAGTCCGATGCTCTACCGACTGAGCTAGAGGCCCTCTGGCATCCAGCCTACTGGGGTCCGCCGGGCGGTCCGTCCTTCGCCCACGCGGGGCAAGCGGACTCGCAGCCCGTCAACCGCCGCCGTTCCCGTTCCCGTTCCCGTTTCCGCCGCCGTTGCCGTTGCCGTTGCTGCTGCCGTTCCCGTTCCCGTTCCCGTTGTTGTTGCCGGGACCGCTGTTGTCGTTGTCGCCCTTCGGGTCGCCCTCGTCCGCGGGAGCGGTGGGAGGTGGGGCGTCGGTGGGCGACGGCTGCTCCTGCAGGACCGGTGAGGTCGGTTCCGGACGAGGCGTGGCGGACGGCAGGGTCGAGAACCACAGCGCACCCACCAGCGCTGCCACGACCGCAGCGCCGGCGGACGCAGCGATCGCCACCCGACGCCGGCGCGGGCGCGGCGCGTCGTCGGGGATCCGGGGTGACGGGGCATCCGCGATCCGTGCCGGCGGCGGATCGACGGGAGGGAGCACCGCGGTCGGGGCGAGTTCCTCTGACGCGGGGAAGGGCGCGGTCGGCTCGTCCTCGACGCGGGCGCGCGCCACGGGTGGCGACGCCGCCAGGGCCGAGAGCGCCTCACCGACCTCCCGCGCGCTGGGACGATCGTCCGGACGCATAGCCGTCATGCCGCGCAGCAGACCCTGCCACGCGGCGGGCAGGTGCGAGGGGATCTCCGGCGGCCCGGCGAGACGCGCCATCACGGTGCCGATGCCCTCCGAGTCGGCGAACGGGCGTTCGCCGGTCAGCGCCTCGATCATCATGATGCCGAACGAGTACACGTCAGCCGCGGGCGCTGGCGGCGCGCCCCGCGCCTGCTCCGGCGCGATGTACGCGGCCGTCCCCATGAGGAGCCCGGGCGTGGTCAGGCGCGCGGTGTCGTGCAGGTGCGCGATGCCGAAGTCGGCGAGCTTCGCACGCCATGCGCGGTCGGTCAGGTCTGATCTCGTCAGCAGGACGTTGGACGGCTTGATGTCGCGGTGCACGATCCCCGCCGTGTGGACCGTGTGCAGTCCGTCGGCAAGGTCCCTGGCGATGGATGCCGCCGTCGCGGCGTCGATCGGGCCACGCCTCAGCAGGTCTCGGAGCGTCGGCCCCTCGACGTGCTCCATCACCAGGTAGCTCGTGTCGTGGGCCGACACATGCGCGTCGAACACGGTCACGAGCGCATGATGGTTCACCGAGGCGAGGAGCAGCGTCTCCGATTGCGCGCGCTCGATCGATGCGCGGTCGTCCGCCGATTCCCGGAAGATCTTGACCGCGACGACCCGCTTCAGGTGCAGGTCTTCGGCGCGGAAGACCCGCGCCATGCCGCCTTCGCCGATCTGCTCTCGCAGCGCATAGCGGCCGTCGATGATCGCGCCGGTCGAGAGCGTCGCCGGCTCGCGCAGGTCCGTCATGATCCTCCTGGCCGGTGTGCGCACCCCTCCGGCGCGACCCTGCGGCCGACTTCAGGCTAAGCCCCGGGACGTGTGGCGTGCAGACCCTTGACCTTCCGCCGGCGCCGTGCAACGACCGACGAGGCCGCCGACGCACCTCGCTGCGTCGGCGGCCTCGCGCCCCCCGGGTGCCGGCGCTCGCCGGCGTCGGTCACTGAGCCGGAGGCATCAGGACCGAGTCGATCAGGTACACGGTGGCGTTCGCGGTCTGGACGCCGCCACAGATCACGTTGGCGTCGTTGACCATCCACGCGTCTCCGCTGCCGGTGACCTCGAGATCGGCGCCCTGCACCGTCGTGTGCGTGCCCGCGATGTCGGCAGGCTCGATGCGACCGGGCACCACGTGGTACGTGAGGATCGACGTCAGCGTGGCGGAGTCGGTCTTCAGCGCCTCGATCGTGGCGGGATCGATCTTCGCGAACGCGTCGTCCACGGGCGCGAACACCGTGAACTCGTCGCCGTTGAGCGTGTCGACGAGGTTCACGTCGGGGTTCAGCTGGCCGCTCACGGCGGCGGTGAGCGTCGTCAGCATCGGATTGTTGGATGCCGCGACCGCGACCGGGTCGCCCGACATCCCCTCGATGGAGCCGTCGCCGTCCGGAACCGCTTCGGCGTAGGCGGCGCAGCCCGGGCCGACGAGGTCCGCGGCGGGGTCGGGCGTCATCGCCTCTTCGGTCGCCTCCATGGCAGGGGTGGACGGGTCAGTCGTCGGGTCGGCCGTCGAACCGCCCATCGCACAGCCGGAGAGGGCGAAGGTCGCGGCGACGGCGAGTGCCAATCCTGCCGACAGCCGGTTCCTGGTGATGCGAGACATGTCTTCCTCCTCAGTGCGCGGGCCTCGGCCCGCTTTCTGACGGTCCCCGGTGCGGGGAGTGCGCCGCAGGAGCGGCTACACGGTCTGTTCGGAGACCCGCGCGGATCGGATTGGTCGGTGGCGCACGAGGGCGCCTGAAGGAGCGGCATCCGGATCCGCGCCAATCCGAACCGGGTGCCGGAGCGAACTACCCCGAGAGAGGGAGGGCACGCATGGAGCTCGTCATCATCGGTCTGCTGGGCGGACTCATCACGGGGATCTCGCCGTGCATCCTGCCGGTGCTGCCGGTCATCTTCCTCACCGGCGGTGCGCAGTCCGCCCGGTTCGAGTCCGCGGCGGGCGACCAGGGGCTCGTGCCCGCGTCGCGGTGGCGTCCGTACCTCGTGATCGCGGGGCTCGTCACGAGCTTCACCTTCGTGACCCTCGTGGGGTCGCTCGTCCTGGGCGCGCTGGGGCTTTCGCAGGACGTCCTTCGCTGGGCAGGCATCGGGGTGCTGGTGCTCATCGGCGTGGGATTGCTCGTGCCCCGCGTCGAGCGGCTGCTCGAGAAGCCGTTCCAACGACTCGCGCGTCGCTCCGAGGTGAAGAACAGCGGAAGCGGCTACGGGGTCGGCCTCGCGCTCGGAACAGTCTTCGTCCCCTGCGCGGGCCCCGTCCTCGCGGCGATCATCGTGGCGGGGTCCACCGGCCGGATCGATGTCGGGACGGTCGTGCTCACGCTGTCGTTCGCCGTGGGGGTCGCGATCCCGCTGCTGTTCTTCGCGCTGGCCGGCCGCGGTCTCGTCGAGCGCATCCGCGCCTTCCGCACGCACGAGCGCGGGCTGCGGATCGCGGCCGGCGTCGCGATGCTCGCCCTGGCCGTCGGCCTCGTGTTCGACGTCCCGCAGCTGCTGCAGCGGCTCGTGCCCGACTACACGGCGGGCGTCCAGCGTCAGCTCACCGACAGCCCGGACGCCCGCCGGGCGCTCGACCTCGGCGGTCTCGTGACGGATGAGAACAAGGACCTCGACAAGTGCACGAACGGAGCATCGGAACTGGAGTCCTGCGGCACGGCTCCCAGCATCCGGGGCATCCAGACCTGGCTCAACACGCCCGACGGTGCGCCGATCGACCTCGAAGACCTGCGCGGCGAGGTGGTGCTCGTCGACTTCTGGGCGTACTCGTGCATCAACTGCCAGCGCAGCATCCCGCACGTCGTCGCGTGGGATGCCGCGTACCGCTCCGCCGGGCTGCGGGTGATCGGCGTGCACTCGCCCGAGTACGCCTTCGAGAAGGATGCCGGCAACGTCGCGGCCGGTGCGGCAGACTTCGGGATCACCTACCCGGTCGCCCTCGACAACGACCTCTCGACCTGGACGAACTACCGCAACCGCTACTGGCCCGCGCACTACCTGATCGACGCCGACGGCGTCGTGCGGCACATCGCATTCGGCGAGGGCAACTACGCCGCGACCGAGAAGCTCGTCCGCGAGCTGCTGGCCGACGCGCACCCCGGACAGGCGCTGCCCGATGCCACCGAGGTCGCCGACGACACGCCGGGTGCCGGCCCGCGGACGCGCGAGACCTTCCTCGGCTCGGCCAAGGACGTGAACTTCGGCGGTGAGGGCGCTTATCGCGCGGGGGACGGGACGTTCGCGCTGGCGGAGGATCAGCCCGCGGACTCGTTCGCCCTCGACGGGATGTGGCGCATCGAGACGCAGTTCGCCACCCCGTCGGCAGGCGGGGACGGCGGCATCCGACTGCGGTTCCACGCCGGGGAGGTCCGCATGGTGCTCGCCGGCGAAGGAGAGGTGCGCGTGCGGCTGGACGGCGGGCGGGAGCGGACGATCGCCGTGTCGGGGACGCCGAGGTCGTATGCGGTGGCCCTGGGGACGGATGCGACGGCCGCCCACGTGCTCGATGTCCGGGTCTCTCCCGGGGTCGAGGTGTACTCGTTCACGTTCGGCTGAGGCGTCGCCCGTTCCAGGGGGGTGGGTAGGGCATGCTGGTGGACGTGGTGATCGACGGGATCGACGTGCCGGATGACGGCACCGAGCCCGCCGACGGCGTGGGGGAGCTGCTGCAGCGTGTCGCCGGCGGCGATGAGCAGGCGTTCGCCCGCGTCTACGACATCCTCTCGCCCCGCGCCTTCGGGCTGATCCTCCGGGTGCTCGTCGACCGCGCCCAGAGCGAGGAGGTGCTGCAGGAGGTCTTCCTCGAAGTGTGGCAATCCGCTGGGCGGTTCGCGCCGAACAGAGGTCAGGGGAGGTCGTGGGTGCTCACGATCGCGCACCGCCGGGCCGTCGATCGGGTGAGGTCGGCGCAGGCGAGCAGCGATCGCGACGTGCGCACGGGGCTCCGCGACCTCGACGTCGCCCACGACGCGGTCTCGGAGCAGGTCGAGCTGCGCATCGAGGGAGAGAAGGTGACGGCGGCGCTGGCCGCGCTCCCCGACGTCCAGCGCGAAGCCATCACCCTCGCGTATTTCGGAGGTTACAGTCAGAGCGAGATCGCGGCCCTGCTGGGGGCGCCGTTGGGGACGATCAAGACGAGGATGCGGGATGGACTGTCCCGCCTGAGGACCGAGATGGGGGTGACCGCGTGATGGACGAGAAGGAGTTCGCCGAACTCGCCGCAGGTGCTGCGCTGCACGCGCTGTCGCCCGCCGACCGCGAGGCGTTCGACACGGCTCGGCGGGAGCATCCGGAATGGGGCCACTGGGTCGACGAGGACGCCGCGACGACCGCCGCGCTCGCCGAGGCGGTTCCCCCGGCGATCCCGTCCCCGGACGTTCGCTCCGCGCTGCTGTCCCGCATCGCCTCGACCCCCCAGCTGCCCGCGACCGGAGCGGCCGTGGCGCCGGAGGAACCCGTCCCCGCCGCCGCCGCGCCACAGGAACCCGCGCCTCCCGCAGCCGCGCCCCGGACGCCGTCGCCACGGCGCTGGACGCGCCGCATCCTGGCTCTCGCGGCATCGGTCGTCCTTCTGGTCGCGCTCGGACTCGGCGCGGCGATGATCAGCTCGTATCTGAACCGGCCCGCGGCGGTGGTCGCGCTGCAGCAGATCGAAGACGCCCCCGATGCCCGATCGGCGACCGCCGACCTGGCGGACGGCGGCACGGCGACCGCCCACTGGTCGGAGTCGGTCGGAAAGGCCGTGCTGGTGTCGGACGGGCTCCCTGCGATCGCCGATGACGAGAGCTTCGAACTGTGGTTCGTGCGGGACGGTGCGGCCGTGGCCGCGGGCACCTTCGAGCCCGCGGCGGGCACGACGGCCGCGCTGATGGAAGGCGCGATGCAGCCAGGGGACACGATCGCGGTCACCGTGGAGCCTCAGGGCGGTTCCCCGACCGGACAGCCCTCGTCCGAGCCGATCGTGACGATCCCGACGGCGTGACCTGATCCTCGTCTCCGCGCGCCCGGCGTCCGGCGGCGGGGCCGTGGTCGCAGCGGACAGGGCGACCTCTCAGGCTCGGCTGAGGCCGGTGCGGCATGCTGGAGGCATGACGGGGGACGGGGAGCGAGAGCTGGATGCCGCAGATCAGGGCGTCGAATCGCTGATCCCCCCGCTTCCCGACCTGCCGGCGGCCGAGGCGGCCGCCGCCGCTCCCGTCCCGGGCCACGGCCCGGCCACTGACACCGTCACGATCCAGGCCCAGAGCCGCCGCAACTGGGGCCGCGTGATCGGCGGGTTCGCGGCATCCCTCGTCGTGCTCACCGGGGTGGGGTTCGCGGTCGCGACGATCAACGAGCGCTTCCATCTCTCACCCCAGGCCGCCGCGCTCTCGGATGTGCAGGACGCGGCGGACGGCGCGTCGGCGACCGTCAAGGTCGTCGGCGGCGGGATCGCGACCGCCCACTGGTCGGACGACGCGGGCCTGCTCGTGCTCGTGACGCAGCGGATGCCCGAGATCGGCGTGGGCGAGACGCGGGCCGTCTGGGCGATGCGCGACGGCGACCCGGTGGAGGCGGGCACCTTCGACACCGACGTCTCGGGCTCGGCGACCCTCGTGGTCGACGACTGGGCGTCGGCGGACGAGATCATCGTCACGGTGGAGCGCGCCGACGACATGGCGGGCCGCCCCCTCGGCGACACGATCGCGCGCATCCCGACCGAGTGACGCTTCGGTAGCCTGGGGCTGTGGCATCCGCCCTCCAGAGGACCTCACCGACGCAGACGACGCAGACGCTCGCCCACCTGAGGCGCGCCCGCGACCTCATGGACCGCGACTACGCGGAGCCGCTCGACGTGCCCACGATGGCCGCGAAGGCGCTCATGTCGCCCGCCCACTTCTCGCGCGAATTCAAGGCCGCGTACGGCGAGACGCCGTACGCCTACCTGATGACGCGGCGCATCGAACGGGCGATGGCGCTGCTGCGCGACGGCGCATCGGTGACCGACGCGTGCACCGCGGTGGGCGCGACGTCGCTGGGCTCGTTCAGCTCGACCTTCACCGAGATCGTCGGCGAGACGCCGAGCTCGTACCGCTCGAGGCCGCACGACGCCGCCGAGGCGATGCCGCTGTGCGTCGCGAAGATCCTCACCCGGCCCACGCGCTACGCCTGAACCGAGCAGGATCGGAGAAGCACCGCGCGAGCTCGGTCCGTAGCGTGGCAGCCATGACGAACATCGCACTGGCGTACAGCCCCATCACCGTCGACGACGTCGACGCCGCCATCCCCTTCTACCGCGACGGACTCGGCCTCGAGCTCGTCAACGACGTCGCCTACGACGGGCACCGCTGGGTGAGCTTCGGCTTCCCCGGGCAGCCCGGTCTGACGCTCGTCGTGTCGGACCCCGCAGCGGGGCGCTCGCCCGATGACGGCGAGGCGCTGCTGCGCCTCGTGGTCAAGGGCTCCGGCCCCGGACCCTACGTCTTCACGACCACCGACCTCGACGCCACCTTCGAGAAGCTGCGCTCGTTCGGCGCCGAGGTGCTGCAGGAGCCGAAGGAGCAGGGCTGGGGACCGCGCGACGCCGCGTTCCGCGACCCCGCCGGCAACCACATCCGCATCAACCAGGTCTGATCGGGGCGGACATGTGCCTGCCGTGGATCGCCGCGATGCAGCGCGAGCAGGAGGCCGAGGCCGAGCGTGTGCTCGTGGCGGCGGGTAGCCTGGAGGGGATGAGCGATTCGTCCCGTGAGTTCCACAAACCCGTCCGCCGGCCCGCAGAACTCTTCGACCGGACGTTCTCGGCCGAGGACCCGGCGGAGGTCTCGCGCGTCGCCCACACCACCGCGCACGCGCTGCTGGCGCGCGTCCGGGCCGATCCGGACGCCGGGACGGTCGACCGCCTCGTCGCGTTCACGGACGAGCACGGCATCGACGACCTGGCGGAGCTCTGGTCGCGGTCGCCGTCGCGCAGCCTCCCCGGCGCGCTGTGGCGGCTGTACCTCGTGCAGCTCATGATCCACGACGACCCGCGCACGGCCGCGTTCCTCTACGAACGCGGCCGTTCCGAGCTCGCCTCGGCCGACGACGTCGTGGCGGGCGCCCCGACGCCCGCCGGACCCGACGAGCTCGTCGCGCTGGTCGACACGATCATGCGCGGCCTGTTCGAGGGCGACTTCGCGGTCGCGCTCGACCGTGCCGCGGCGTTCTGCCGGGTGCAGGCGTCCGGCGCCACACACGTCGCCGACGACTACGAGGGCACCGAGCCCGAGCGCGCGTCGGCGTTCACGACCCGCGCACTGCGGCTGTCGGACTACGCCGCAGACCTCTCGGCGTGCGCCGCCCTGTGGCGCCGCGACGCGCTGGCCTGAGACTTCCGTCGTCGCTTCATCCGGCGATCCGCTGTGCTCCGTGTGCCGCATCAGCGGATCCCGGCGGCCTGACCTCGACAGGGTCCGGGCATGAAAGTGCCGGGCCGCAGAACGCCTCTCGGCGCGGTGCCGCTCGTAGCGGCAAAAGATGGAGCCCGGGGTTACTGCGGCCCGGCCGATCCAGTGTAACGGAGTCGGCGGCCTCCGCATTCCCGAACACCTAGGCTCGGGGACATGACCCTGCGTTTCGCGCTCGTGATCGAGCCCGTGGCCTCCGACGACGACCGCCCCGACTTCGGCGGGACCTTCCGGACGATCGACCCGTCCGCCCCGGCGCTGAGCGTCGGAGAGCTGAGCACGCAGCGCGGCGACGGCATCTTCGAGTCCATCGGCGTGATCGACGGGCATCCGCAGGAGACGCAGGCGCACCTGGAGCGTCTCGCACACTCGGCCGAGATCTGCGATCTGCCCGCGCCGAACCTGAAGCAGTGGCGACAGGCCGTGACGATCGCCGCGGCACAGGCGCCCCAGCAGGGCGAAGGCGTGATCAAGCTCATCCTGAGCCGCGGCGTCGAGCACGGCCCCGCGCCGACGGCGTGGGTGACCGCGGCAGCGGCGGCGGACAACACGGCGTCGCGCGAGCGCGGGATCCGCGTGGTGACGCTCGACCGCGGCTACGGCATCGACACACCGGCGAAGGCGCCGTGGCTCCTGCTCGGCGCGAAGACGCTGTCGTACGCCGTCAACATGGCCGCCCTTCGCGAGGCGCGCCGGCGCGGCGCCGACGACGCGATCTTCGTGACATCGGACGGCTTCGTGCTCGAGGCGCCGACGGCGTCGCTCATCCTGCGACTCGACGGACGCTTCGTCACCCCTGCGCCGAACGGCGGCATCCTCCGCGGCACGACGCAGCTGAGCCTGTTCGCGCACCTCGAGTCCGAAGGGCATGTGACGGGGTACGCGACGCTCCCGACGCGCACGCTGCAGCAGGCGGATGCCGCGTGGCTGGTGTCGAGCGTGCGCCTGGCAGCGCCGATCACGGCGATCGACGGCGTCGAGGTTCCGATGGACGCCGGGCTGACGGCATCCATCAACCGCTACCTGCTGAGCCCGCGCGACTGACGTCCGAGAACGAGGGATGCCGCGGCACGATGTGCCGCGGCATCCCGTTGTCTCAGCCGAACGCGTCGATCACCCGAAGCGGCCCGAGACGTAGTCCTCGGTCGCCTGGACCGACGGCGTCGTGAAGATCGTGGAGGTGGCGTCGTACTCGATCAGCTTGCCGGGCTTGCCTGTGCCGGCGATGTTGAAGAACGCCGTCTTGTCGCTCACGCGCGACGCCTGCTGCATGTTGTGCGTCACGATGACGACGGTGTACTCGTTCTTCAGCTCGCCGATGAGCTCCTCGATCGCGTAGGTCGAGATCGGGTCGAGCGCCGAGCACGGCTCGTCCATGAGGATCACCTCGGGCGACACGGCGATCGCACGCGCGATGCACAGACGCTGCTGCTGACCGCCCGACAGGCCGGAGCCCGGCTTGTCGAGGCGGTCCTTGACCTCGTTCCACAGGTTCGCGCCGCGCAGCGACTGCTCGACGAGCGCCTCGGAGTCGGACTTCGAGATGCGCTTGTTGTTGAGCTTGACGCCCGCGAGCACGTTCTCCTTGATCGACATCGTGGGGAACGGGTTCGGACGCTGGAACACCATGCCCACCTGGCGGCGCACCAGCACCGGGTCGACGTTCGCGCCGTACAGGTCGGTGCCGTCCAGCAGCACCTCGCCCTCCACGCGCGCGCCCGGGATCACCTCGTGCATGCGGTTGAGGGTGCGCAGGAACGTCGACTTGCCGCAGCCCGACGGGCCGATGAAGGCCGTCACGGAGCGCGGGTCGATGTGCAGGCCCACGCCCTCGACGGCGAGGAAGTCGCCGTAGTAGACGTTGAGGTCGTTGACTTCGATGCTCTTTGACACTTATCCGGGTTCTTTCGTGACTCTTGAGGCTCAGCGGCCGAGCTTGGGGGCGAACAGCTTCGCGATCAGACGCGCGACGAGGTTCAGCACCATGACGATGAGGATGAGGGTGAGCGCTGCCGCCCACGCGCGGTCGACGTACGCCTCGGCCGGGATGCCCTGGTTCATGTACTGCGAGTACGTGAACACGGGGAGCGTGTTCATGCGGCCGTCGAACAGGTTGAGGTTCAGCGAGTCGGTGAAGCCCGCAGTGATGAGCAGCGGTGCCGTCTCGCCGATGACGCGCGAGATCGACAGCATGACGCCCGTCGTGATGCCGGCGATCGCCGTGGGCAGCACGACCTTGAGGATCGTCAGCCACTTGGGTACGCCGAGTGCGTACGACGCCTCACGCAGCTCGTTCGGCACGAGCCGCAGCATCTCCTCGCTCGAGCGCACCACGACCGGGATCATGAGCACGGCCAGCGCGATCGAGCCCATGATGCCCATCCGGATGCCCGGCCCGAGGAACAGGGCGAACAGCGCGTACGCGAACAGGCCCGCGACGATGGAGGGGATGCCGGTCATGACGTCGACGAGGAACGTGATGCCCCGCGCGACACGCTTGCCCTCGCCGTACTCGACCAGGTAGATCGAGGTCATGAGCCCGATCGGGATCGAGATGATCGCGGCGGCCAGGGTGATGAGCAGCGTGCCCCAGATGGCGTGGACGGCACCGCCGCCCTCACCGACGACGTTGCGCATCGAGGACGAGAAGAACATCGCGTCGAACCGGGCGAGGCCGTTCGCCACCACGGTCCAGGCGACCGACACGAGCGGAACCATCGCGATGAGGAAGGCGATCGTGACGAGCCCCGTGATGAAGCGATCGACGGCCTTGCGGCGACCTTCGACCATGCCCGAGATCAGCGTGATCAGCACGAGGTAGACGATCGCGCTGACGACGAGCCAGCCGGTCAGATCGAAGTCGGTGTCGCCGGCGACGGCGACGAGGGCGAACACCAGACCGGTGAGGACGATGCTCGCGCCGAGCAGGGCCCACGGCATCCACCGCTTGAGGTGTCCGCTGGTGAGGCGGGGAGCGGTGCGGACCGGGGTCGGCGTCGGGGACGGAGCGGGAGCAGTCGCGATGGTCATGTCAGTTGGCTCCCGAGAATTCCTTGCGACGGCTGACGATGAAGCGCGCGAGGGCGTTCACCGCGAAGGTCACGATGAACAGGATCAGACCGGTGGCGATGAGGACGTTGATGTTGACGTCGTAGGCCTCGGGGAACGTCAGCGCGATGTTCGCCGCGATGGTCGAGGGGTTCGTCGACGTGAAGAGCTGGAAGGTGACGGTGCCCGTGGCCGAGAGCACCATCGCGACGGCCATCGTCTCGCCGAGGGCGCGGCCGAGACCGAGCATGGAGGCGGAGACGATTCCGGAGCGGCCGAACGGCAGCACCGCCATGCGGATCATCTCCCAGCGGGTCGCGCCGAGCGCGAGCGCGGCCTCTTCGTGGAGGCGCGGCGTCTGCAGGAAGATCTCGCGGCAGATCGCGGTGATGATCGGAACGACCATGACGGCCAGGACGATCGCCGCGGTGAAGATCGTGCGGCCGGTGGCCGACACGTCACCGGCGAACAGCGGGAACCATCCCACGTTCTTGTTGAGCCACGTGTAGGCGGGCTGCACGGCGGGGGCGAGGACCAGGATGCCCCACAGGCCGAACACGACCGACGGCACCGCCGCGAGCAGGTCGACCACGTAGCCGAGACCCTGCGCGAGGCGGCGGGGCGCGTAATGAGTGATGAACAGCGCGACGCCGAGCGACAGCGGCACGGCCATGAGGAGAGCCAGGAACGCCGCCCAGATCGTGCCGAACAGCAGCGGCCAGACGTAGTCCCAGAAGTTGGTGGTCAGCAGCGACGCGGTCGAGCTGTCGGCACCGATCGCCGGCACCGACTGGATGATCAGGAAGATCGCGACCGCTGCCAGCGTCGCGAGGATCATGGATCCGGCGAAGAGCGCGGAGCCCGAGAACCAGATGTCCCCTGCTCGCCGCTTCGCCTTCGGTGTGGCGGCGGTCCCGGCTGCTGCCGTGGTCTGCGTCATGTCGTCTTCCTGTTGGGAGGAGGGCAGGTCCCGGGCCGCCGGGGGGCCGCCCCGGTACCGGGGGTCGCAGTAGGTCCGCGACCGCCGCCCCGGGCATGGCGGGGCGAGCGGCGGTAAAGGGGGGCAGTCGGGC